>QWOO01000175.1 GCA_003669615.1 Planctomycetota bacterium | reverse complement strand
CGACTGATCTACTTCTTTCGCCACGGCATCCAGAGTTCCGTCAAGGTCCTGCCCCTTGCCTCCATGATGGTCCCAGTCTGTATGATACAACTGAATAAATCGTACGCCGCGTTCTACCAGCCGACGGGCCATCAAACAGTTGTTGGCGAAGGATGCCTTGCCGGGTACCGCGCCGTACAGATCCAGTGTGCTTTGCGTTTCGTCTTCAATCCGCGTTAGCTCGGGGGCAGACATTTGCATGGCGAAAGCGGTCTCGTAGGCGTGGATGCGAGTCGCAATTTCCGGATCTCGCACGCTGGCCAGTCGAAGATTGTTGAGCGTTCCGACGGTGTTTGTAAAATCTCCCTGAGCCTCGCGACTGATGCCCGGTGGATTCGACAAATTCAGGATCGGCGCTCCCTTACTTCGAAACGGCACCCCCTGAAATGTCGTGGGCAGGAAGCCGCTGGACCACAGTGTGCTGCCGGCTCGCGGGCCGCGTGGACCGGACTGCAACACCACAAAACCAGGCAGACTGCTGGATTCGCTTCCCAGTCCGTACGTGACCCACGATCCCAGGCTCGGTCGGCCGGGTGACTGGAAGCCGGAATTCATAAACATCTTGGCCGGACCGTGATTGAAAACGTCCGTCGCGACCGCTCGTAGCCAGCACACGTCATCGGCGATACATCGATGAAAGGGAAGCACGCTGCTGATGTCCATGCCGCATTCGCCCCACTGACTGAAGTGGCGATTGGTGCCCATCAGTTTGGCGTCGGCCGGAAGAAAGGCGAAGCGGCGACCTTTGAGTATCTCTGCGGGCGGTGCCTGACCGTGATATTGCTTCAGTACTGGTTTGGGGCTGAATAACTCAAGCTGACTCGGGCCGCCAGCCATGAACATGAAGATGACGTTCTTCGCACGAGGAACCTCGGGGCTTTCCTTGGCTTCCATCGGCCGCTCGGCGCGTGTCTCACCCGCCAACAGATTCATCAGAGCGACACTGCCAAGCCCGATTCCGGAGTGTTCAAAAAATTGGCGGCGATTCCCGTCGGGGAAATCCCCTGCCGAGCGATTTCCTGCTTCTGCATTTGGTCGAAAGTCGTACGACTCAGCCATGGTTCGACGTGCCACTGGAGAAGGGCCATTCACAAATCCGTCCCGCATCACGGACACGATAAGGCATGCCAGGGCGTCCGTCTATCATGAAACACCTGCGTGAAGGATCCGCGGGGAAGTTGTGCTCCGAAGGCATTCATTTGAAGAAAGCGGTCGCAGGCCAACAAGAGTTCTGGGAGCAAACGATGCGGATCGGGCTTTTCAGGCTGGGCGAAAATCGGAAATCACAGGCTCCGAACGCTTTTCGTGGCTCCCCGGACCGTTAGAATCTACCCAAACACCGCAGACTTTCGTTTGATAGCTGAATTTCGACGGTGTCACCTTGAAATTCCCCTCGTTCATCAATCTTCAGTGGAGAAAATCACAATGTTGCGTCATCTCATGCTGTGCGGATTAGCATTGGCGGCGGTGTCAGCCTCCGCTCAGGCTGGTCATCATTACCACTTCCCGGCTTACGCGTTCGCTCCGCCAGTTGTCTACGCAACGCCCGTGGTCGCCTATCAGCCAGCATATGTTGTTCCGACTCCTTACATGTCGGTTGCAACTTATCCCGTGACTACTGTGACGTACTCAACACAGTACTACGCTCCTATGGTTCCCGTGACCGCAGCCTACTATGTTCCTCGACCGGCCGTCGCCCCTGTTTACGCGGTCCCTGTCTACGCAACTCCTGCGTATGCTGCCCCTGGCTACTATGGTCGTCATGGTCGCTTCCGTGCCCTGCGTGAAGTTGAAGTCGAATACGAACGCGATGGAGATATCGAAATCGACTATCGTTATCGCTAGTCGTCTGTGATATGGCCTGCAGGGCTCATTGGATGAAATCAGAAAAGCTCCGCGACGAAAGTTGACGGAGCTTTTCTTTTGGCTGTGAAAGCAGGTCCTTCCCAGCAGGTCCTTCCCAGCAGGTCCTTTCTGCCGGCCAGTACTGTCGCCGCAAGGCGAGCCGCGTGTGGAACGGGCGGCAGGTATCGGCCTGATACCTTGGTTGACGTGCGCACAAGGTCGCGGCAGGCCGCGAAGTCCTGTCGGCAGGAGAAGGCCTGCAACAACCGCGCCTCGCCAAGGAACCCCTGCCGAATTACGTACTGCGGAAGGCTTTTCGGCTTGTTGTGGAAGTTCTACACTACCGTCGCGGAAATTCATTTTGTGTTGTTTGTTGCTGGGAAATTTGAGGAATCGATGAGCAAGTTTGAATCAGTCACCGTTGTGAAGGCCGCCAATATTTATTTCGATGGCAAGGTCACAAGCCGCACCGTGGAATTCGCAGACGGGTCGACAAAAACTCTGGGAGTCATGCTGCCGGGCGAGTACAAGTTCAACACGGGCAAACCCGAGTTGATGGAAATCCAGGCTGGCGCGTTGACGTACTGTCTGGCTGGTGAAACAACCTGGCACGAAGTCAAAGGTGGTCAAGCTTTCAATGTGCCGGGAAATTCCTACTTCAATCTGAAGGTGACTGAGGTCGCTGACTACATCTGTTCGTTCCTGTAAATCAGGGCCTGCTCTGAACCATTCCGTCAACTGAACTTGTCGTGTTGCGATGTTTATCGAAACTGTCATTCGGTCTGCAATTTCTGCGTCAGGAATGGAGAGTTGAGATGTCCTCTTTGCGTGTATGCATTGCCTGTGGTCGAACAAGGCTGACCGTTGGAGTTCGATTGCTGCTGCTGAGTGCCTTCCTGGTCACGGGCCGGCTGTCTGATGCGGCGCCTGTGCATTTGGGATGGACCACGCTGGGCCCGCTGACCACTGTCGGCTACATCAGCGACGCTGGTGCTCTAACACTGTTCGATGGAAGCCCGGTCGGATGGGATCTGCGCCCAGGAAGTTATCCGCACCCTCTGGTCCCGACTGCTCCACTCGTCCTGCTGCCTCAGGGCGCCGGTGATACGTGGCCGACGATTGTAACTGTGTCGGCAACCAACAAGCTGATTCGAATCATCAACGGCGGCATACCACAGGTGCTTCTGCCCGGCCACAACTTTCCGGTCGGTTCGTCGATTGAACTCGTTCAGAACGGACTCGATTCCCTTGCGTTGATCGTCGACAGTACTGGAAGTCTGTGGTCAATCGATCTGACAGCTGCAACGGCCCATAAGGTCAACAGCCCGATGGAACTGTTTCCGCATGGCTGTTCCATCTCCGCAGTCGCCGCTGGAGGCCAGTATCATCTCTTTGCAGTCGATCAGACGGGAACTCTGCACTACTACTTTGGCGCCGGCGCGGTATGGAACTCTGCGGCACTGGCTGGCGGACTGATTCCCGGTACAGCGGTTGCCGCCGACGTCTTTCCTATGGGATTACCTGCAATACTGCGTTTGAATATTTCGCTGATTGATCCGGCCGGCCAGCTTATTCTGTGGAGTAAGCCGACCGGTCTGCCGTGGTCTCCGCCGATGGTGCTGGCGGCAGGAATGTCGCCCGGTGCTTCTATCGAACTTTGCAATACGGCTTTTGGCCCGATGGTTTCCACAATCAGTGCCGCCGGGCTCTGGAATATCTGGCGTTACGATCCCATGACCGACTGGGTGAATCATGTGATAGGTGGAGGATTCATTCCCGGTGCACCGATTCTCTGCACGCCCGCATTGGGAACCTTCTTCACGGTGGATCCGCCCGGCCGACTGGTTTGTGCGAACTGGAACGGAACGCTCTGGAAATCCATCTACGCGCTTCCTGATCTGGATTATGCTCCACAGCTGGTCAGTCGACAGTTTGTTCCCGCTGCGGAATTGCCTCCGGCTCGAGTCCAGCTGGTCAATTCCGGAAAAGATCCATTGCTCGTGCAGGTCGTGGACTTGTTCGTTCCTCGTCAGCCGCAGGAACACCGCGTTGAACCGGGGTCATCGCTGGAGATTGAGCTGGCTCGCGAATCCGGCGGATCGCTCGAAGAAACCTTCCTTGTGCCCGGTCCGCTGGGGACGCTCCTTGAACAAACGGCATCGCATCCGATCCCGCCCGGCCAGAGATTTACGCTGGCGATGTGGTCAGACAAAGAAACTTACAAAGTACTGCCGTTCAAGGATGCGAAGAAAGGGGCTCCGAAGTCCGTGACCGAGGGCTTCAGTCGCCGATCGAACGTCAGTCTGGGCGTAATCCCTGTTCCGGCCGGTGAACTACTGCAGGATGGCGATGTGCTGGATCTTGTTCAGATTGCCAAACGCCTGAACAATCCCGGAGCGGTCATCAACTTCCCCGCCCCGCTCGGACAACCCTGAGTCTCAAAGGTTTAAGCGCCGCGAATCGTTAAAGCCACTTCCGCCCTTCCTTGCGAATGGATCGCTGGATTTCACCGACATCAATGTTCAGAAATTCCTGCGTGTAGTCTGCGTCCATATCCACGGCTTCTGCTGGGGCACTGGGCCCGGTATTGCGAGCGACAGAGGGAGTAATCGGCTTCCGATGTG
Organism: Planctomycetota bacterium; assembly: GCA_003669615.1. Classification (GTDB taxonomy): domain Bacteria; phylum Planctomycetota; class Planctomycetia; order Planctomycetales; family Planctomycetaceae; genus SXXK01. The sequence continues at coordinate 5,421 of QWOO01000175.1, read as the reverse complement.
TGGACTTCTTCTTGGATTGCAGTGTTCCCGGTTCCTGCAGGTTAAGAAATTCTTCGCTGTCGATGCAGCGAGCTTTGCGGCGTTGAGCGGCCTTGTGCAGTCTGTGATCGCTGGACACGACTAGCACCTGACGAGGACTGCTGTGACGTGCCAGAAGGATCTCAATCTCTGTGTCGGCGTCTCGACCATCGCTGGAAAATTGCACCGTGAGCGGCGGAGCTGCTTCCGGTGGAAACTCACCCGGCACGGGCGCTGTGGCCGGAGTTGCGTCAAAGATCACGATGGTGTCCGCTGCAATCGTTCGGTCAAGCCGCGATTGAATGAGCGACAGCAGCCGCTTGCGAGACCGCTCGAGATCACCGGGGCCATAGGATTTTTTTCCCAGGCCCGCAGCATGCATCAGATTGTATCCGTCAATGATCAGGTACAGACGAGCCATGGCAATCGCCTCAGAGCTGCAGAGACAGCCACTTTGTTCCCACAATCATAGCGATCACAATCAGCCATGCGAGCACGAATCCGAACGTTCCGCCTTTTGTCGGTCCGGGAAATTGAAACCCGGCAAAGCAGACCGCGGGGACAAGAACGGTATCTTCCGGCGGCAGAAAATCTCTCCCTTGAGCGACTTCATCAGGAGTGACCGGTGTGCGAATGACCCGGTAAAAGTGCTCCAGCATGTCGTCGTGCTGAGGCTCTGTCAGAATTGACGCGATCACTCCACAGAACAATCCGCCGGACAGTATGCACACGATTTTCCACGCATCGATCATCACCAGTCCATTGGTGCCGGTCAAAAACATCTGATCAAGAAAGTCGGGAACAGACTTCTGGATCTCTTCCGGATAGTACCCGCAGAGGATTCCCAGAACTGCTGCAGACAGTGTCGTGGTCCACACGGAAATCGTGTTCCATCGGAACCAAATCAACCCCATCCACATACTGATCCCAATGACGGCGGGTGTCTTGATCACAAGTTTTAGAAAGTCTGTGATGTCCGTGAATGTGGTCTGCAACAGCAACGCCATCAACACCAGCACCGGACCACACAACCGACCAATGGCCAGGTAATGACCAGGCTCACGACCCGGCGCGATGTGATATCGATAAAGATGTTCGGCGAAAAGCCCACTGCCCACAATCATTTGTGTCCCGCAATGGCTGATCGCCGCAGCGACGGCCATTGCCAGCATTAGCCCCAGCAGACCGGGCGTAAGATTGCTTAGGATATCCCGTGAGACGCGCCCCAATAACTGATCCGCAAAATTGAAATCCGTCCGGGAAATGTTGGCTCGCTGTTCGACCGTTAATGTTTCGACATTGCCCGATGATACGGCATTCAACTGTTCGTGCAACTGGCGCTGTTCGACAGTCGCGTCGACGGAAATCAAAGGACTGGCCGGGCCGAGATACCACACGATGCAGGCGAGTCCCATGAAGCTCCATGCTACGGCCATCGATCGCTTCAGAAGGCTGCCGAAAGTGAATCCAATTCGCGAATCCATTTCCGTACGACCTGCGCCGCAAACTGCGATGATATGCGGCTGCACTATGATTCCGACCAGCGCTGCGACCGACAGCATACAAAGGTAAAACGGCGTGAACGGTTCCTGATCGACAGAAACTGAGGCATCTGAACTGGCGACAAAGTCGAACATCCCTGGCTTCAAATACTCCATCGAAAAGATGGCCCCGAATCCACCGATCTTTTGAAAGATCAGCGGCAACAGAAGAAGCGTTAAACCAATGCGAAGCAAACCCTGAAGAGCGTCGATCAGAATCGTGGCGTGCAGGCCGCCAATCACAGCCAGCAACACGATTAATACCGCAAGGCAGGCGGCGGCCAAATGGATCCCCGCAACTTGTCGCCATGTGATCATCGGCTGCCGCTCTACCGATGGAGGATCAAAGGCAGAAGCCACATCGATCAATGGAATCTGAAGCTGCAATTGCGATGACAGGTCACTAAACAGCGGATCGGTCAGCGTGTTCACCAGACGAGCACCACCGAACAACACGCCTGCCATAAACACAACGGAAATCACCATCCCATAGACGGAATAAAGTGCGGCGGTGCTGGGGCCAAAACGCATCGCGAAAAAGTCGGCTGTTGTGATCGCTCGCAAGCGGCGCAGCAGAGGTGCGACGATCCAGTAAAACGGCGTGATCGGCAGCCAGAGAAATTGCCACCACAGCCCTGACAGTCCGGCACGCCACGTCCCGGCCACGACCGAAGACTGCGAATCGCTGCTGGTGCCGGAGCCGAAGGCAAAGAAAATCAGCAGCAATCGACGTACTCGACGCCCAGCAGTGAAATATTCCTCCGCGCCCCGCGTACGTATGGCCGTAAATACTGCCATGGCAAGCATCAGCAGGATCGAGCTACCTACAACAATCCAGTCGGCCGTTTTCATTCCGTTGCAATTCAAGAGCCTGTCATCATCGACAGCTCAAACAGTTCCATTCATGGAGTCGTCGCGCACCGAGGGCGGCAGAGTCTTCAGAATGCCTGACAAAACTCTCCCACGTAGCCAGATTCGTAAAAATTCGGAAGCGGTTCTGAACTCCGACGCGTCTAGCTACGGTTTTGTGAGTGCTTCTAAAGCAGAGCAGCATGACTGACATCTGCGATAGATAAATTCATCGCTGCGGATAAGACATTTCGTTTTTTCCTCTGAGCGTTTCCTTGTCTTATAACTTTGCCGCCCGACAGGTAGTCTACTGACAATCCCCTGGAAGCAAAAGTATCGTGAGTCCCCTGGGCCTTTCAATTATCGAACATGCGCAATTGTTTAACCGTTTCTTCACGTCTTTCCTCAAATACGGTCATCGAGTACCCTGCCAGCCTGCACACATGTGCTGTTTCCAGATGACTCGCGTGGAGCACTTTCAGGTGGGTTTCAGCATTGTCGCAAATGCCACTGGCCAGCCAGATCGATACTTCCAAATTCTGATGGTCTTACTCTGATGGTCTTACTCCGTTGACCCGTCCATCCAAAACTATTGATGCCAGCGACCCCACGTTCTACTCGGGTGTCCCAGTCACAGTGATGGGGCTCGGCGGTTTTGGCGGTGGAGTCGCCGTCGCAAAGTTTCTCGCATCGCAAGGCGCGAAGGTCACGGTGACCGATCTGAAGACAAAAGATGAGCTTCAAGATTCGCTCACGCTGCTGAATGGATGTGAGATCGATCGTTTCTTTCTCGCAGGACATCCGGAAGAAGCGTTTGCCGATTGCCAAGTGCTGGTCGTCAATCCGGCCGTTAAGCCCGACAATCCGATTGTCGCTGCTGCGCGATTGAGAGGGATTGAAGTCACAACCGAGATCGCTCTGTTCCTCAAACACAACGCCGCTCCGGTTATCGCTGTGACGGGCAGCAATGGCAAGTCAACAACGACCGCTTTGATTCACCACCTGCTGCTTCACGCACAGACGGATCCAGGCCATGCTGACACCAATCATTCTGGTGCGGCAACACAGATCTGGCTGGGAGGTAACATCGGGATTAGTCTGCTGGAACGCCTGTCGGAGATCTCCGCAGATGACATCGTGATTCTGGAGCTCAGCAGTTTTCAACTGGAAATGTTGCGAGCCACCGGGTTCTGTCCCAAGGTCGCGGTCCTGACAAATTTTACTCCCAATCATCTCGACTGGCACGGCACGGAAGCCGCTTATCAGGGCGCCAAACAGGTGCTCTTCAACAATCAGACGGCAGACGAAGTTGCGATTGTTCCGGACACGCCGGATCAGGACGATCCACCGGTCGTCTGGAAAACTCGGGCTCAGCGTCTCGTGTTTGGATTTACGGATGCGGGCGAGGACGGTGCGTTCCTCGATGGCGGTGACTTAGTCCTGCGGTCCGCTCGCGGATTCTTCGAAGACACTGTGCGAGTCGTGGTGCCCAGTCAATTGCCGGGGGCTCACAATCGTCTGAACATCGCCGCGGCGGCGTGTGCTGCGTGGCAGGCCGGTGCGGATCCGGATCGCTTTTCTTCCGCCCTGAAATCGTTCAAGGCGCTTCCCCATCGGCTTCAGATGGTGGCCGAACACAGCGGCCGACAATTCTGGAACGACTCGATCGCGACAACGCCTGAATCGGCCATCATGGCCTTGCGAGTTTTCTCGCGACGGATCATTCTGCTGGCAGGTGGCTACGATAAAGGTCAGGAGCTCAGCTCGTTTGCGGCAGAAATTCGTTGTCATGCGAAAGCCGTGGTGTGCATGGGGCAGACTGGCGGAGTTCTGCGAAATCTAGTGAGTTCAGGCGAATCCGGCTGTCTGAAAACCGTGTGCGAAGCCAAAGACTTCACAGATGCGTTTGCCCAGGCTGTTGCACTCACCGGTCAAGGCGATATCGTCCTGCTCTCACCCGGCTGTGCCAGCTATGGGTGGTTTCGCGACTACCGCGATCGAGGCGCTCAGTTTACGCAACTTGCCAGGGAATGGAGACCTGTGGAATGAACTTGTTTTCGAGCACGACGCCCGCGTTTCTCCTGCTGGGTTTGCTGATTTTTAGTTTTGGCTGTCAGGAAGAATCAAAGCCGGAAATGTCGGCGGCCGAGCATGCTCGCCGAGTGGCGAAGGACGATTCGACAACAATCAGGATTTCGCCGGAGCAGCTGCGTAAGAATCTGAAAACCAACGAGATGGCGACGTTTTTGGTTTCAGGCAATGACGTTGTCGAAGCGAACCTGTTCCGCAGCGGAATCCGTTCAGTGGACGCGTTGAAAGGCGTGCCTCTGCGAGGTCTCGATCTGGGTTTCACGTATGTGACCGATCTGTCGCCGCTGGCTGATATGAAGCTGGAAACTCTGGTGCTGGAAAACGTGCCGATTACCGACATCAGTGTGATTAAAGGCATGCCCCTGAAAGTGCTGAAGCTGCAAAATACGAAGGTCACCGACTTTTCCATGCTGACCGGCCTGCCCCTGGAACAGCTCAATCTTTTGAATCTGCCTTTTTCGGATCTAACCCTGCTTCGGGATATGCCGCTGCAGATCCTGTGGCTCACGGGAACTCAGGTGGCCGATCTTAACGGGATTCCGTCTCGCCGACTGGTCAGTCTTGATGTGGAGCGGACAGCGGTGTCCAGTGTGGAACCACTCGCGACCGTCAGCACTCTGCGCCGTCTGAACATCGCCGGGACTCAAGTGACCGACGTGACTCCTCTGGAGAATCTGCGTCTGGAGCGACTCGTTCTTTCACCCGAACGAATCCGTGCGGGGATGGACAACCTGCGAAAATGCAAAAGCCTTGTCCTGATCCAGACGTCGATCGAAGAAGAAATGTCGGCCGAAGATTTTTGGAAGCGCTACGATCTGGGCGTCTGGAAACCTGCTGACACGACGTCGCCGTAAGCCTTGAATGTCGTCGATTCTGCATGCTTGTTTCTGCATGCTTGTTTCTGCATGCTTGTTTCTGCATG
>QWOO01000164.1 GCA_003669615.1 Planctomycetota bacterium | reverse complement strand
GGGCTCGTTCGCAATGACAAGTGTCGATGCAGCTGGCACTTTCGCTTCGGAGTTCGCAACGGCCCGTGTCGTCATCTTCAGGCACTCCGCGATCAGGTCTGGAGCCGACCGGCATCTCCATAATATGTCACTGCCGACTCATCAGCATCAGCCCCTCGATCAGATCGCTCGATCACGTCGCGGCGGGCGATGACTTCAGAATATCGGTGACCACCTTCGCCGGTCGGTTTGCTGTGATGACCTGTGGCTGGCCGTTGTGGTGATAGATCACATCGGAATGATTGAGCCCGAACAGCGACATCAGAGTCGCCTGGTAGTCGTTCGGCGTCACAACATTCTCGACAGCCTTATGACCAAATTCGTCAGTGGCGCCGTAGACCATGCCCGGCTTGACACCACCGCCGGCCATCCAGATACTGAAGCCCTGGCCGTTGTGATCTCGGCCCGCGGCGGCAGGATCGCCCATCACTTGAGTCACCGGCAGTCGGCCAATTTCTCCGCCCCAGTGGACGATCGTAGAATCCAGCATGCCGCGCTGCTTGAGATCCTTGACGAGCGCCGCGGCCGGTTGATCGGTACGGCGACAGACGTCCGGCAGCGCAGTACGAATGCTGCCATGGTTGTCCCACGGCTGACCGGCAAGAAACAGCTGCACGAAACGGACGCCCCGCTCCACCAGTCGTCGCGAGATCAAACATCGAGTGCCGTATTCGCGAGTCGTGTCGTTGTCGAGACCGTACATGGTCTGAGTGGCTTTGGTTTCCTGACTGATGTCAAGCGCGTCCGTCGCAGCCGTCTGCATCCGCGCGGCGAGTTCGTAGCTGGCAATGCGTGCTTCCAGATCCGAATCACCGCCGGACTGTTCCAGATGTCGCGAGTTCAGTTTCTGCAGGAACGCAAGATTCTGCTTTTGTAGTTCGCCTTTCAAATGGGATGGCGCGGCGAGGTTGAGAATTCGAGGTTCCTTGGGACGCAACACGGTCCCTTGAAACAGTGGCGGCATAAATCCGTTTGACCAGTTGTTGACACCGTCCACCGGATGCCCGCCTGGATCGGTCAACACCATATAAGCCGGAAGGTCCTGCGTTTCGGAACCCAGTGCGTACAGCAGCCACGAGGCCAGATGAGGCCGTCCGAGTACGCCAGGAATTCCGCCGTGGAAATACCGGATGGAAACTTCATGCCCATTCGCACCGGTGTGCATACTGCGAATCAGACACATGTCATCGACGATGCCGGCGGTGTGCGGCAGCAGCTCTGAGATCTCTGTTCCGCACTGACCATGTTTGCGAAACTTAAACGGACTGCCAAGCAGTTTCTTACTGGCCTGATTCACGAAGCTGAAGGCGACGTCGCCGGTATAATCAGTGCCGTCAAATTTCGTGAGTTCCGGCTTTGGGTCCGTCAGATCCATATGCGACGGGCCGCCATGCTGGAACATGGAAATCATCGCGCGGGCCTGAGGCTGTGTCTGAGGCTGACGGGGTTTCAGATCCGTCACAGGCTTCTGCTTGATGACCGGAGGAATCGCTCGCGCGGCTTCCTGCTGCATCATCCATGACAACGCGACAGCACCAATGCCCATCGCATTCTGCTGTAGAAATGAACGGCGATTATTGTGAGACGACGAGCTGATTTCGTTCATGGGACACACTTCACAAGGAAGGAATTTAGCGGGGAGCAGTGAGGCAGGGTCGCGAGGTCGCAGCGGGATTGCAGGTTACCAGAATCTTCTACGGTTCATGCTTACTTCACATACAGAAATTCATTCGATGTCAGCAGGGCCTGGCAGAGATCCGTCATGGCCTGCCTGGTATCGCTCACACCTTCGGGCAACTGATCCCGATGAGCGTGAATGTATCCAATCTGGTCGGCAAGGAAGCCCATCGCAGATACCAGTTCCTGAGCGTCCGGTTCGCGGCAATACGCCAACTGCCAGGCTCGTACAACCTGGCCGGCCATCAATCCTCGCGGCTCCGACGGTCCATGGAAACCAGAGACTGCAGCAAACGACTGAGCTTGTCCGTCGGCCGAGGCGAATTCAATCGTCACCGGCCACAGAAATGAATCAGACGTGTGGTTGGCCTGACAATCGACAATAAAATCGATGGTATCGCCAGGCTCGACGTTCGTCGCCGTCACCGGGGAATCGACCGCATTGTTGAAACTGATCCATTCGCCGAGCAGCCCGTTTCCCGCGATCGCCGCACGACTGCTGACAACTCGCGCACGCACGCCGTCGCCGTTTGGACTGCCATGCTGCAGCTTGCCGGTGATCGTCAGTGTTCCGGATTTGGGAGCGACCCAGCGACGAATCACCGCACGGCCCGGCGAATCCGGGTGTCCTCCATCGCCACGCAACAAAACGTAGCCCAGCTGAGGATCTGGCAGAGTGGCACTCGCCTGCCACTGAGCTCCTGTAAAATGACCCAGCGGCGTGAAGCTGTCGATCAGCTTTGTGGATTCGTTGTACGATCCGTAACCATACTGCCACGCTTCGTTCGGCGGTGCCGGAAGCGCGGGCAGCGTGGCCAGTCGGTCTTCCGGAATCGCAGCGGCTTCGGCACGGCAGCGTTCGGCGAGCATCGCTGAGTGGTGCAGAATCGTTCCGGAGTTCATCATCATCAATGACTGCGTCGCCACGGTCGACACTGGCCGACGTTCGCAGTTGACTTCCATCACCGGCGCATCGAACGCCTGAAGCATTGCGACAGGTTGCGATCGTCGCACTTTCACATACAAACTGCGGCGAGTCTCAGCGTCGTCGATCACAATCTGACCTGCGTCGTCTTCTTTGACGGGCGCTGGAGTGCCAAACTGCTGAGCGTTCAAACGGCCGCTGACAGACAGCAGGCGATCCCGCACAAGTTCGGCATCCAGTCGATTGATCGCCTGTCGCGAGTAAAACCGATTATCGGGATCGATACTGTCGTGCATTGCTACGCGTTTTGAAGACTGACGCCACGCGGTTGATGACAGGATAAGACGGTGAAGATGTTTGACACTCCATCCATTCTGCATAAATTCATCGGCCAGCCAGTCGAGCAATTCCGGATGCGTCGGTGCTGCTCCCAGCCGACCAAAGTCTGCCGGAGTTGGCACAATTCCTCGTCCAAAATGATGCAGCCAGATACGATTCACGATGACTCGCGCGACCAACGGATTGTCGCGACCGGTCAACCACTTCGCGAATGCCAGTCGGCGTCCCGATGTCGGCAGAGTTGGATCGTCAACAGCGATTTCCACTCGCGCGTCTTCTGCACAAGCCGCGGTCAAGGCGGCCGGCTGAACGTTGGCCTTCGGCTGCATAAAATCTCCGCGATAAAACAGCGGCGTTTCCGGAAGATGTCCGGCCGGTTCCGTCAGCACGGCGAGGAACTCTTCCGGAGGTCGCTTCGCATTCACTTCCGCAATCCGGGCGTCATACTTTTTCAGATCTTCGGCTGCCTCGGGAAGGTATTGATACAACACACCTGGCGAAATATTCACGCTGGGATTCTTGTCCAACAGTGCCGTCTGTTCGGGAGTTCGCCTGGCCGCTTCGGTCTGATAGGCCTCTCGCAAACTGGTTCGCAGAGGCTCCTCGTACTTCATAAGTTCCTTGTCGAGCGCCTGCGCCATGTACTCCGCCTGCTTGACGGCTCGCTCTTCGCCAATCTTGCCAGCCTCTGCCGCGACTTCCGCCGCCTGCTGCTCGTCCGCTCCGGTAGAAAGAGAGACCAGTCGCTGGGATGGAAATTGCCAGACCTGCCAGTCCATCGCGGGTGCAAAAACGGCCCGCATGGCATAGTAATCTGTTTGAGGAATCGGATCGTACCGATGGTCGTGACACTGTGCACAGCCCACGCTCAGGCCCAGCAGTGACGTGCTGACGATCTTGATCGTGTCGCCGATCACCTGATTGCGAGCGGTGGAGTTGTCTTCTCCGCTGCCCGTGCCGTCGGCCGACATGCGGAGGTAACCGGTGGCCGTGAGAAGCTCGATCTGTTCAGGAGTTAAATCGCCCTGTTGCGGCCCGGCGAGTTCATCGCCGGCCAGCTGTTCGGTGATGAATCGGTCGAATGGCTTGTCCGCGTTAAAAGCGCGAATGACGTAGTCGCGATACTTCCACGCCCACGGACGTTCGGCGTCGTTGACAGTGTACCCGTCGGAGTCCGCGTAGCCCGCGACGTCCAGCCAGTGCCGTCCCCAGCGCTCTCCATAATTCGGCGACGCCAACAAGCTGTCAACCAGCCGCATGTACCAGTCTTCGGAAGGATCGTTCAGCCACTGTTGAAGCAGTTCGGCCGATGGAGGCAGACCGGTGAGATCAAAATGAGCTCTCAGAATCAGAGTGTGCCTGTCCGCGTCTTCCGCGAACGAAAGTCCTTCTGGCATCTGAGCGAGCAGAAACGTATCGATGGCCGAACGCACTCGCGATTCCTGATCCGCGCGAACAGCAGGTTCGGGCGATCGTCGAATCGGCTGCAGAGACCAGAACGCTCGCTCTTCCGGTGTGATGCCCAGTCCCGGCGGAATCGTTTCGGGTTCCGGTCGGGCGGTCTTTGCTCCACCGTTAATCCAGGCGGTCAGAGTTTCCAATTCTTTGTCGGTGACTTTAATTTCGCCGGGCGGCATTTCTTTGGAACGAATTCGTTCCATGATCAGACTGGAATGAGAATCTCCGGGAACAATCGCCGTGCCCGATTCGCCGCCCTTTTGCATCAGACGAACCTGACGCAGATCGAGACCACCCTGCAACTCTTCCACACCTCCGTGACAATCCAGACAGTGGGCTCGCAGGATCGGACGAATGTCGCGTTCGAAAGTTGGCTCATCGGCCACAGCACTACGACCGGTCGCGCCCGCAACCGCGAGAACGAGCGCGATCCCGAACGTTGCGGCGACAGTTTTCGTTACGCCTGGAATTCGAATTGTCGTCATCGAACCATTCCGTCTGAGTGAAGATGCGACTCCGAAAGAATCGCTGGAAGTCCCGCGAACACTCCGTCGGCCTCCTCTACCAGTTTAGCGTGCGACCGCTCGTTTGCACCGTCAAGTACATTCACCGACCGACTTCCTCAAAAAACCAAACGTCAGCGGCAGGGTATTTTTGAACACCGCAGCCGCTGATTTTGATCCGTAAGTCCAGCAGTGTGCCCGCGTTCGCACGCAATCAATTGTGACAACCCATAACTACAGGTTGCCATGCGTAGGGTGTGACAAGCGGCAGCGAAGCCACATCAGTTCACGGTCGTGGAACAAGCGGCGGTCCGCCGGAACGGCCTGCGGCCCAGAGCTGCAAATTTTCCAGGGCCCGCTGGCCTCGAAGAAAATACAGGTTATCCAGTTCCTGCAGAAGGGCCTGACAATCTTTATGAGTCGCCTGCTGCCACCGATCATCGCCGGCCACAAATATCTTCACCGACTGCATGTGCTCCGCAATGGCGATCGCAATATCTTCATGACTGACAAACGATGGATGCACATGATCCACCAGCACGTTCAGACCAACGATTCCCGTCGCGCAGCGGGCCTTCAGCAGATCGTGAGCGTTGATGAGCGGCACCTGCGAATCCCTCGCGACCTGCTCCATCGCAACTTCCAATGGCGTGGTCATTCGCAGCGGACAGATGTCTTCATCGCGAGCTCTCCGCAGAGACAACTCGGCATCCTCCCATCGCCGATCGGCCATCTGCAGCATGCCCAGTTCATACCAGGCCAGCGCGTATCGAGCATCAATCTCAACAGCGGCCTGCACCTGTTCGATCGCTTTCGAAAGATTTCGAACCGCTTCGGCCCGGGCCTCCAGGAGCAGCTCGTTGATTCGCGATCGTTGCTCGAGCGACAGAGTGGCAGAGAATTCCGATTTGAACGGCGGGCAATCATTCAGACTCGACGGCGGCAGCACCATCAGCAGAGGAACATGACGTTGCCGACACATGAAAGCCATGCGTTTCAGGTTCGATTCGAAATGCGATGCAACAACCTGAGCGTGCTGATCATCGCGATGATAAACCGCGAGTCCCCCGTCGTGATCAAGCAAAGTGTCGACTTCTTCGGGCAGCAACGGTCGCCAACTTTCGACATCCACAGGTTCCGCTTGCGAACGCGATTTTGTAGCTCTCAGCTGCGTGAGAATCGTCTGTCTCGCAATTCGAAAGCACCGCAATTGATTCATCGCCGCGAATAAAGTCTGCGTAATTTGTGACGTCTGGCGAACATCCGCGTAATGCACATCCTCCAGAAATTCATTGTGCCCTTCGCAGAAGATGAAAAGGTCAGGTTCGTATTGCAAACATTCCTGCATCACCGGCAGCAGTCGATAGCTGGCGTACGAAACTCCGCCGCAGTTGACGACTTTCCATGGGCGATCGGGACAGGCCTTCGACAGGGCAGTCTGCAGATACGAGGGAAAACTGGTTTCCGTGGAAAACGGATTGCCCTGCACCGTCGAACCACCAAACACAAAGATGCGGAATTCATCCGCCGACTTCTTTGCGTCGAATCGATCTTCCTTGAAGTAACGCCGTCGCGCGGGAGATGTATGAAACTGACGTCCGTCTTCCGTCCGCTCAAACAACGGACGCACCGACGAAAACTCCACGAACGGATCGTCTGCCGGCTGCAGGTCGCCCCAGCCGAATGCAGCGCAAAGAAGCTCGGCGACCAACACCAGCCCACAACTTAGCAGAACAGCACCGATCCGAAACACCCAGCGCAGCCGCGACGATACTGGACGTCGACGACCGGGCGTTGAGGTGGGCCGGTCGTTCATTTCAAAGATTTCAAAAGCGATTCAATATCGGCGTAGGGCATCACGCCCACAAAGTCGCTGACCTGAGTTCCGTTACGGTAAATGCGAACATCCGGAATGGAGCTGGCTCCCATGTGAACGGAAATATCCCGTGCCTTGTCCACGTCGACTTTCACGACTTCTACTTTGTCGCCCCAGTTCTTCTTGATCTTCTCCAAATGTGGTCCCAACATCCGGCACGGGCCACACCAGGTCGCCCAGAGATCCACGATGACAAGTTTGTGATCTTTCCGATCCACAAGTTCCAGAAACTTGCCTTCCTTGTGTTCGATTTCACCCGATTCGGTGACGCTGAGATACTCGACAGTGCCGTCCGGGCAACCGGCGATCGGGGCTCCCGACCGTGGTCCGTGTCCGCAGCCGGCCAAACTTGCCAGCAACACCATCGCCGCAATTTGCAGAAACCTGAAGGGCGGTGTCATCGCTATTTCCTTGAAAATTCATTGTTTGTTTCACCAAAGGCACCGCAAGAACGTTCACTATGCCCAGGAGACTGCGAGATTCTGGCGAAATCGAAGGTTTTCGCCTGTAAGATCTGGTCGCACAAGTCTAAATTTCTTTTATTCGACTGTGATGCACTTCCGGCGAAGGCGATAACGGGCTCGTCGCTGGTTTTAGTGCTACCAATAGACATGTAAATAGTTTTGGGAGAATTGAACAATGTCGGTGACTCTGACAGAAGCGGCAGCAAGCGAAATTAAGCGAGTGATGACGGAGCAGAGCCGTCCCGAGCTGAAGTATGTTCGCGTTGGAGTGGTCGGTGGCGGATGCAGTGGTTTCCAGTACTCCTTCGACTTCACGAACAACTTCGACGAATCCAGCGACGTCATGTCTGAACTCCACGGCGTCGGTGTCGTCGTTGACAAGAAGAGCGACCTGTTTCTCGACGGAACAGAAATCGACTTCTACAGCGGGTTGGAAAAGCGTGGCTTCACATTCAAGAATCCAAACGCCGTAAAGTCCTGCGGTTGCGGCAGCAGTTTCTCTGCTTAATCGTCACCAATAAATTTTGACTCTGAAAGCCCGGCTCTTTCCAAAGTGCCGGGCTTTTTTCGTTGTTGAACGCAATGGACGAGGTAGCCCAGAACGCAGCGCCCTGTCATCCTGAACGGAGTGAAGGATCTCGCCTCCACCCCAAACCAGCGTGCATCAATCAATCGGCTCGCACGCATCACGACGCAGAATGAGATCCTTCGCTAATCGCATCAGGATGACAACGCAAAGCAGCAAAGCAGCAAAGCCCGAGCTGTCATTCCGCCACTTGCCGGCGCGCGCGTTCCACCGAGTCCACGACGGCCTGGACATATTGTTGATCCGAGAACGGGCTCATGATGTACGACTTCAAAGCCACTACCGGCTGACCGTAGTCCGTTTCGCGGAAGCGATCCGTCATGGAAATCACCACGCCCTCACCTTTCAACGCTTCCGAATGCATCGCCTGAAAGACGCGGCGGTTATAGTCGTTGAACCGGTGCAGTTGTTCCAAATAAGCCGCATTCGTCTGTTCCAGCTTGGGCATCTCGAAGGTATCGACGCCGTCCGGATAAACTCGAAACAAAGTCACCGGCCCGAAGTTTTCCGGATTCATCACACTGATCGCCGGCTGCGCAGTCAGGCGATTCCGAAGCGTTTCGGCCATGGTCACGAGATGACCCAGCAACGTTCGCAGTCCGGTCTTGCCCAGCAGCTCCAACGCACCCATCGCGGACATCGGTCCACAGCCCGAGCGACTGGTTTCGAGCGTGTAGCGGCCCGGGTTGTAATCGCCCGACTGGAACAAATAAGGAGTCGTCGACTGATCACGTGCCAGCATCCCCAGATCTTTTCCCTCCTTCACAAAAAACGCACTGGATACGTACGGCGCGAAACCGGTCTTGTGATAATCCACGCCGATGGAATCCGCCAGATTCAAATGTCGAATGCGACGATTGGCTCCCGCCAGTGCTCGCAAGGTTCGATCGGGAAACTCCAGTTCGTTCTTTGCAAAGTCATAGTCACGAAACACACTCCACGCCCAGCCGATAACTGCGTCGGCGTGCAGATGAGGCACGTAGTCCAAAGAGAACTCGCGGACAAGATCGTCACGGATCTCCCGAATCTTTTCCAGGTGATCGAGCCCAAACGCATCGGTCGTTCCCATGGTCGCCACGATGCAGGCGATGCGGCGTCCTTCCTTCAACAGTCGCCGCAGTTCGCTCTCCAGCAGACAGGTTCGAATTTCATTATTCGGCGCGGTCGGAATCGTGACCACGTGGCGATGGCCAAGGCCCAGCCATGACGCCGCGGTCTTGTTGGCATAGTGAGCCTGATCGGAGCACACGACGACCGGCTGTTCCCCGCTGATGCCATTCTGCATGGCCCCGGGAATTGCCTTCTCAATGCCGATCCGAATGGCATACAGCAACGTTCCCGTGCCGCCGAATGTGAAGACGCCTCCCGAACGCTGCGGATCGTATCCCATCAGCTCGGCTGTCATGCTGACAACTTCCGCTTCGGCCAACGCGACGCCTCGACTGGCTTCTTCGCTGCAGAGATTTGGATTGTAAATTGCCGGCAGCAGCGTTCCAAGAATTCCGGGAATGCACGGAGGATTGATGACGTTTACCTGAGCCCGTGGATGTCCCCAAATGAACATGCCGGCCAGGTGATCGACAAGATCGCGGGAGACCAGTTCGACAGTGCTCATTCCTTCCGGCACTCTGGAATTCATGGCCTTCGAAAAATCGATGACCTGCGGCTCGCCCAGAACGGGCCGCTGAGACTTCATCGAGTCCACGCGGTCCAGTGCGCGAAGCACCGAAAATACGAACCACGCGTCGTGCTCCTGATCCGAAACAGGCTGCGGAAAGGCGCGGCGAAGGACGTCGAGGTTATCGCGATAGCGTGTCATTTCGATGGACAGTCTGACGCATGATTTGGGACGAAAGAGCCGGTAACATACGCAGAGCTGTTTCCGCTGCAAGTCCCTGATCCACTTCCTTTAACTGCTGCAGATGCGTACGATCAAGCTGTCGAGGTTTTCAAAGGTCAATTTTTCGCAGATTGTGTTATGAACACTGTTTCAGAAGTCCTCACACTCGGCCGCAATATTACGCTTTTCCCCGTGATTCACGGCAGCGGAGATTTTGCGGTCGAGGTGCGTCGCCTGATGCTG
>QWOO01000157.1 GCA_003669615.1 Planctomycetota bacterium | reverse complement strand
AATCCACTGGTGACTGGAGTTTGTTTCGCGGTGACGACGACAATAAAGATCAGTCCTACGTCCTGTTTGGAATTCGTCGAGAGCTGCTGCCCAACATTTTGCTTCCCATCGGTACCTACCAAAAGCCTGACATCCGCGATCTCGCTCGACAATCAGGGCTGCGAGTGGCCGACAAGAAAGACAGTTACGAAATCTGCTTTGTGCCTGACCAGGACTATGCCGGCTTTTTGAAGCGGTATCGAGGCGTTGAAAACACAGCGGGAGATTTTGTCGACATGAGCGGCAACGTGCTGGGCCAGCACGAAGGCTATGAACACTTCACCGTAGGTCAGCGAAAAGGACTCGGTATTGCGTTTGGTGAACCACGCTTCGTGATCAGCATTCATCCGCAGTCACGACAGGTCGTGCTGGGTCTGCGATCTGACCTCGCCACGACGCGTATTGAAGTGCATGATGTGAACTGGTTGTCAGACCGCCCTGCCGACAATTTTCGGTGCGAGGTGAAAGTTCGATATCGCCAGAAGTCCGAGCCGTGCTCTGTCCAGGTGCATTCTGAAAAACAGGTGACCGTTGATGCCGATTCGCCTATTTTCGGAGTTGCGCCGGGGCAGGCGGCCGTGTTTTATGACGAAGATCGAGTCATCGGTGGTGGCTGGATTCGCGGGAACAATTGACCGCAGAATTTGTGGTGCAGTCAGCATCCCGGTTCGGTCTGAGCTCCGAAATGCAACCCAATTTTAATGTCGATCTCTGACTGGAAATGTTTCCGGATGCATTCTGCCACTTTAAAAATCGCCGTTCGCATGCTGACCGCCCTGCTTCTCACGAGCAAAATGGCGATCGCTGCCGAGATCAATATTCCGGCCTATACGGCGTACATGCTGCCCAACGCAGACTCGGCTCAGATCTCCGAGCAGCACGGAGTGACTCATTGGGATGATCCTTCCCAATCCGTCAATTGGTATGGTCGCTTTCAAAACCTCGGCATGCTCAATGCCACAGTGGTGTTGCGATTGCCAGCAGATGCAAAGTCCCAGTTGCAAATCATGATTGATGATCAGTCCCGATCCACCATTGTGACAGGACGTGGCGATGAACCTGTGCATGCCGACTTTGGCTCCTTCCAGATAAAGACAGCAGGTCACCATCGGATTTCGCTTTCCTCAAAAAACAAGAAAGGCGTCGCTTTTGGCGATCTGGTTTCATTACGTTTGAACGGCGATGCCGCCGACGCAGCGCACTTCAATCTGAAAGAACGGCGGAACGCGGCATCTGTGCATTTGGCGTACCCGGTTGAGGACACCACCGAAGTCGAAGCGTTCTACTGTGAGTCGACGGGTGTTGAAGAACCTGTTGCGACCTATTACATGGCCTGCGGCTGGCATCGTGGCTATTTTGGAATGCAGGTCAACAGCGAAACCGAACGACGTATCATCTTCAGTGTCTGGGACAGTGGCAATGAAGCCGTAGATCGAGCGAAAGTCAATGACGTCAATCGAGTGAAGCTGATGGGCAAGGGCGATAGAGTCTTCTCGGGCGACTTCGGGGACGAAGGGACCGGCGGCCACAGTCACCTGAAATACATGTGGAAAACGGGCGAGAAGCAGCGGTTCCTTGTGACAGCGCAGCCCGTGGAAAAAACGTTTACGATCTACTCGGGATATTGGTTTCATCCGGAAACAAAACGCTGGATGCTGATCTCGTCATGGAAGGCGCCAAAAGAAGGCGGCTACATGCGAGGCCTTTACAGTTTCAGCGAAAACTTCGACGGTCAGAACGGCCATCTTCTGCGCAAGGCGACTTTTGGTAATCAATGGATTCGTACGCCCGATCAAAAATGGACGGAGATTACAACGGCAACGTTCAGTCATGATCCCACGGGAAAGGATGACCGCTTCGACCGTTATATGGGCGTCGAAAACGGCCAGTTCTTTCTCAGCCATGGCGGATTTCTGGACGGCACTACCGAATACGGAACGCCGTTCGATCGACCGGCCACTCAGAAAGCTCCCGATGATCTCATGCTGCCGAAGATCAAGCTTTAGTGGAGCGTAATCTTTTTGCCGTCGTATCGAGCGACTCGGTCCGGATTTCCTTTTGCCTGTTCCGCGAGTATCAGTTCCATAGCTTCCACAGCGGCCACAACCTGTCGATCAGCTGAAAGGTCCGCATAGTCCAGCTTACGGATTTCGCTGAGCCGCTGTGATCGTTCACTGTTTGAACCGCCATGTTCCACGATGGCAATTTCGCGAGCGAATCTCTCGATAACTTCGATGCCGTATCCTCGCTGAGAACGCTCGCCCCACGGTTCTACAAAACTTCCGTTGTAGTGATTGTTGATCGTGTTTTTCATCTTCAGCGGAGTCAGGTTTTCCACCGTCAGCTCGACGCCTCGCTTTCGCGAATGCCCGTTCCAGTTTCCGTTGTCGAATCGAAACTGAACTTCCTGTTCCACGTATCCCGGGAAATTATCCGGGGTAACCCACGACGTGTGGATATCAAACGCGGCTTCTCTGCCGGACGAGTACTCGTAGATCAGTCGCAGCTGCACACTGTCCCACGTGTTGCCGTCTTTCGCCCCAACGAGGCCTCGCTGCCCGGTGCATGTGACGGTCTTGAGTCGTCCGCCAAAAGTGAAATCGATCAGCTTAATATAGTGCACGGCGACGTACGTTCCCGGATTGCGGCCTGTGATCCATTCAGAAAACTGACTGCCCGAAATCTGACGCGGCTCCAGCAGCGAGCAATATCCGTTGTTTACGTGCTTTAAAACATCATCGTAAACCAGCGTTCGCAGCTTCTTGTGATCCGGGTCCAGCAACTTATGG
Source organism: Planctomycetota bacterium (assembly GCA_003669615.1). Lineage (GTDB taxonomy): Bacteria > Planctomycetota > Planctomycetia > Planctomycetales > Planctomycetaceae > SXXK01. The sequence continues at coordinate 7,135 of QWOO01000157.1, read as the reverse complement.
TAGACAACGCGCGCCAGCACACCGTTTCGTTCGGCGATGCCATTCAGTTCGTCAATCTCTGCCAGCGAAAGTACCGACGGCTTTTCAACCAGCAAATGCACACCGGCTTCAAGGATCGCCTTTGACGCATCAAAGTGACGATCATCAGGAGTCGCCACGCAGGCGAAAGTCGGTTTCTCCGCCAGCATTTGCGAGACAGCATCGTCCCCACGAAAGCTGTGAAATGCGGGGACCTTTCCCGCAGACTGAGCCAAGTACCGATCGGCTCGTTGCCCGGTCTTTGTGGCGACCGCCACCATCGTCACATCCACGTCGCCGAACCGGCGATCATAAAGCCCCTTCTCATGCACCGACTCGAAAAATGGTCGATACGTTTCATCAAAGATCATCCCCATGCCAACCATCCCGGCTCGCACCTGAGGCCGCACACTTTGACTATTCATGAGAGATCTTTCGTGAGGAATTTTTGAAACGACTGAGCAACAAACATTTCCGGGACGCCGAACCGGGACAGCGTCCCGACCCGTCCAAGCACACCGGTGTTTCGGTTCCAGGTCCCGTGCGGAAACGACCTCAACGCAGGCGACTCTATTTCTTCTTCTGAAGGTCCAGCACGGCCTGTGGCAGATCTTTGTCGGCAAGGCCCGAGACGCCACGTCCTTCACTCAGTCGATCACCTACATCATACTGAATGTCTTCGGCGTCGATCTTCCAGAAGTCTTCGATCTCGTTTCGCGGCAGGGGCTTCAGAGCGCGAAGCAGGCGGAAGCCTACTCCACGGGCTGGATCGGTCGTGTACCACCATGGGCTGCGAGGCAGATTCGGGTCGTATTCTTTCCACGCCTCGTCATCGGAACCCAGACGAGATGCCGATCGGCACTCGGCAGCGGGAAACGCCCACGAGCCGCCTCGAACCACTCGCGGATCCGGCTTGTCGGTGCGAATCCAGTCCGCAGCGGCAACCAGAGGCTTATCAGTCGGTGCGTAATCCGCGTAGCCATCGATTACCCACTCGGCAACGTTACCGTGAATATCATACAGGCCGAACCGGTTCGGCTTTTTCTGACGGACAACGCGAGAACCCTCTTCGTTTGTGTTCTCTGCGAACCAGCCATGTTCGGCTAGTTGAGCAGCATCGTCGCCAAAGGAATACGGCGTCGTGCTTTCCGCTCGACATGCATACTCCCATTCGGCTTCCGTGGGCAGTCGATACTGCTGCGTCGTAATAGCAGACAGCCACTTGGTGTATTGCTTTGCTGAATATTGCGTCATCGAAACGGCCGGCTGTTTCGGATCCGAACCGAACTCGAAAGTGAAATCGGGAGCATACAGCGGCGTGGGGGCAGTGATTGCATCAATCCGATTGTCGTCGGTAAGTTTTCGAATGCGACGCGATTCGAATTCTTTCAGAGAACGATAAAGCTCCATGTAGAGTTTGTACTCGGACCACGTCACTTCGCATTCGCCCATCCAGAATGGTTCGACGATCACTTTTCGCTGAGGCCCCTCGTCGTCTTTTCGACCGGCTTCTGTCGCCGGGCTGCCCATCAGGAATTCTCCGCCGGGAATCGGCACCATGCGATAGGTAACTGCCGTGCCGGGAATCGTAGCCTCATAGGCAACCATCCATCCCTGTTCTGTCTGCACGGCCATTCCGTCTGCGGGTTTCTCTTTCGACAAACCCGGAGTTTCGTCCGCAGCAGCTATTGAAGAAACCAGCAGCAGGCAAGCAACAGAAACTGTAAATGATCTCCGCATGAGATCCCAACCTTCATTGAAAAGTAAACAATTAAACGATGCCCATCTCAAGTCATGCAGCCAGCTGACTCGCCGACGTGAGATGCGCGGTTCATGTCCGATCGTGAACCAACAGCACTGTGTATCAACCTTGCGCCGGAGGCTTTGGTCTGGCCTTCATCGGTTTCTTCTTTGCCCCGGAACCGCCGGGATTGAAAGTGCGCTGAATCTCTTCCAGCGACGTCTTCCCATCGGCTACGAGTCTAATCGCGTCTTTCTGCAACGTTGTCTGACCATCGGCTGTCATTTGACGACGAATCGCTTCCGGATCGCCTCCCGCGGCGATCACTTCTTTCATCGTGTCGGTCATCTCCAGCATTTCAAATGCTGCCACTCGCCCGTGATAGGGTACTCCGTCACAGTCGGCGCAAAGTTCTTCCACAGTCTGAGCTTTGACGTCCTCGGGCGGCGGTGGTACCGGAGCACGGTATAGCACCGACGTTTCCGGAGGCAGGCCCAGCTTTTTCAGCAACAGTGGATTCGGACGGAATGCCTGTTTGCAGTCATCACACAGCTTCCGAATGAGCTTCTGAGTCAGGATGCATTTCAGACCCTTGACCACCTCATCGACGCCCACCCAGCTGATCAGCTTCTGCATGGCTTCTATCGGCGTATTCGCGGGTATCTCCATGATGAAGGAAAGACGATCAGAGTACTGAAAAATCGTCTGAGCATCCTGCGGCGATGTCAGTGGATTCAAAAACAGTACATCCGCTTCACGTCGCAGAATTCGATCGAAAGTCAGTTCCATATCATGGCCCGGCTCTGGCTTGAATTCCGTAACGTTGATCAGTTCTTTCCCTCGCATGTCGGCAAGGTTGTAAACCGAATAGAGATACGGGTCGACGCTGTGCAGCGCAACGATGGACAGCGTTGTAACTCCGGAATCCGGCGGGCCACAAATCAAAATCACACCACTGCGAGACGACGTGAAATCTCGAATCTTCAACTTCAAAGACTCGGGCAGCCCGACTTCGGACGGCTTCTGTCGAAGCACTTTCCGGTTTTCGATTTTGATACGAACACGTTCTGCACCACCACCCGCCGGGACGGATTCGACCATCAGCTGAAATGGAAGCTTGTCGTACTCGGCTTTGATTCCACCCGCTTGTGCAGTCTTTCGATCATTGGGATCCAGACCGGCCAGCAGTTTCAGCATCTGCACCATGGCCACGCCTTTTTGCCCAGGCACCGCTGCCGCGGGAAAAGGTATACCGTCGATGACAAATCGAATCGAAACGCGACCTTCTCGAGGTTCCATCAGCACCGTATGAGCGCGACGGCTGAGCGCTTCGGACATCATCTGCTTCACTGGGACCAGCGCGGCCTGAACCAGTTTTGCGTTCGTCTTCAGATTGGATTCGCGACCAAACAAAGGTCCCTGAAAAAGGACCTGCTCTACATCCGGCTGTTCCTGAGAATCTTCCGCCGGCTTCTTCCCGGCGTCTGCCTTCTTTGGATCTGGTTTCGGTGGGCCAGCCATTTTTTCAAGTCCTCAATTTCTGAAATTCAGCCAGAATTCAATTTTCTACGTCGAAGTTGCCCCATGATCAATCACAGCAGAGCCCGTTGCGACATTTCCTTGCCGCGATGCCATTGCCTTGTGTCACGGTACAATCCCCCGACCTGCGGAAACCTGTTCCCTGCTGCATTTTGCCCGAATTTTGTCGATGCTCCAGCGTCAAACACCAAATTGCAGTTCTAACAACAGATTTCGAATGTCCCGGGCATGCAATTCGTCACGTTCAATGCGTTTAGACGAACAAACAAACACCGGTCCGTCCTGCGAAATACGGTTCTGGTCAGGCAATCGGCCGTGGCTGCCTTTTACGATGGACGCATCCAGGCCGATCAGGTCCATGTAGTAACGAAATCCCAGCATTTTGCGAGCGAGTCGACGAGCGACTCGCAGTCCGGGTAAACGAATCGTCGGATCGACCAGCAGCTCCACCGGGTCGTAGCCCGGCTTTCTATGAATATCAACGGTGCGGGCGTAGTCGGGAGCCAGCTGATCATCCAGCCAGAAATAGTAAGTGAACCATGAATCCGGACGACTGATGCAAACAAGTTCCCCACTGCGTTCATGGTCAAGCCCCGCAGCTTTCTGCCCGGAGCGATCCAGCACCTGTTCCACTCCGTCCACTTTCATCAGCAACTGCTGCACGGTCGCCACATCCTGCGGGCGATGTACGTAAACATGAGCGACCTGATGATCGGCCACTGCAAACGCTCGCGAGGCTCCGCAGTCCAGAGTTTCCCAGCCCAGCGTTTCTCTTCGGACAGTCAACAGTCCCGCATCACGCAGAATTCGATTGAGATGAATCGGCCGACTGACTTCGGTGATGCCATACTCAGACAGAACAACAACGTCAGCATTAACTTTCTGAGCCGCCTCAATCAACTTCCCCGCTTCGCGATCAACCAGACGAATATCGTTGGCAATGGCACGATCGTTTGGACCAAGTCGCTGCAGGTTGTAGTCAAGATGCGGCAGGTAGACGAGCATCAGCGATGGCTGACATGAGTTAAAGACCTCGACGCTGGCGTCTGCAATCCACGCCGTACTTTTAATGTCAGCGGTGGGGCCCCAAAAATTGAAGAGCGGAAACTTGCCGAATTTTTGCTGCAGCGATTCTCGGAAACTGGCCGGCTCCGAATAGATGTCGGGGACCTTGCGACCGTCCGCGGGATACGACGGTCTGGGAGTGACTGACCATTTTGCATCGGCGTACATGTTGTACCACCAGAACATCTTGGCGGTCGTGTGCTGCGGATCCCGGTGCGTCGCTGTTTCGTACAACTTCTCGCCGCAGATCAGGTGGTTCGACTGCTTCCAGAACATCACTTCTGCAAGGTCGCGAAAATACCAGCCGTTACCAACGATGCCATGCTGGGCCGGCATCAGCCCCGTCAGCAAAGTTGCCTGAACCGAACACGTCACAGCTGGCAGCACGGTCTGCATGGGACGCGCAAAACCGGTGTGAAGCAGGCGACTGATGTGCGGCGTATCCGGCCCAATCATGTCGTGAGTCAGGCCCACGACGTTGATGACCATCAATCGACGGTGGGGAACGGGATTGGACATGAAAACAGAATTCTCTGAAGATGGATTGGCGGACTGTGGTTGCGTATGCTGACTGCAGAATTCCGGAATTCAACTCCACTCTGGACAGCAATACCATGCCACGCCACCTTTCATCAGTCAGTTTCCTGTTGATTGTGCTGCTGAGCAGTTGTTACGGCCGCTGTTTGATGGCCGACGACAAAGCAGTGGAACGCTGGGAGAAGGAGATTGTCTCCATTGAACAACGAATTGCGGCCGGTGAATCGCCCACAAATGCGACTCTGTTTGTCGGAAGTTCCAGCATTCGGCTTTGGAATCTGAAGCAGTTTTTCCCGGAGATTCCGACCGCCAACCACGGTGTTGGGGGCTCCGTCATTGCCGATTCCGTACAGTTCTTCGATCGCATCGTCGTGCCCGTAACGCCCGCTCGGATCGTGTTGTATGCGGGTGACAACGATATCGCTGCAGGCAATTCCCCGGAAACAGTCCATGAAGACTTCCTGAAGTTCGTGTCTCAAGTCGAACAGAAGCTGCCGGATTGCCAGCAGATCATTTTTATCTCGATCAAACCCAGCACTCGACGCTGGGCGATGGCGGAAAAAATTCAGCAGGCCAATACTCTGATCAAAGCCACCTGCGAAACCAACAAACGTCTGAAGTTCGTTGACATATGGAATTCAATGCTCAACGAGGAAGGATTGCCCAATAATGATCTGTTGCTGTTCGACGGTTTGCACATGACGGGCAAAGGCTACGAGATCTGGACCGAGGCCCTCCGCCCTCTGCTGCCGATGCCCGCGACTCCCTGATTTTCTTTCGCGACGGAAGTGGACTCCAGAAATTCAGCCAGCGAACAGGAACAGACAACGTTTTAGAAAAGACTCTAACCGGGCGGCGGAGTTGTGACGGCTTTCTCGACTTCGTCCAGCATCTGAGCACGTCGAAACGGCTTGTAGAGCACGGCTTTCAGGCCTTCCTGGCGAGCCTTCACAATTGAGTGTGAGGCGTCATAGCCGAAGGCGGTCATCATGATGATCGGAACGTGGCTGTTGATTTCTCGCAGCTTGCGAAAACATTCGTAGCCGTTGGCGTCGGACAATCGAATATCTGTCAGCACAACGTCGTAGTGATAATTTCTAAGCATGGCGCAGGCTGCTGTCGCGTTCTGCACGGCTTCGACTTCGCAGCCCATTTGCCCCAGCAGGTTATGAGCATCCTCACGGGCCGTTGCGTCCTGATCCACCACGAGCACTCGTTTTCCCTGCAGTGCTTTTCGAGGCGGTCGATTGATTACTGATGGCCCCATCACAACCGTGCTTTCCGGAGCCGGTATTACACTTCCGACATTCACGCTGATCTTGCGAATGCGGTCGGTGATCAGATGCAGACGTTCGCAGACGTCGGGATCGTGACCAATGTAACGTTCCAGAATCCAGGTGCAGGCATTGAGAATTTCGTCCGATGGTTCGGCCACTTCGCGGCGCAGACGGTCTGAATTCTCTGTCGCTGCTGTCACCTTTTCCGCAGCCAACAGCTGCAACTGATTCAAGGAACTAGCCACCACTCGGCCAAACAGCGTGAGGAAGTCGAGGTCCTTCTGATTGAAGGACAAAGTTCCAGGGCTCTCGACATTGAAAGTCCCCAGAACAGAATCACGAATCGTCAGCGGGACCGTCAACGAACTGCGAGCATCCGCGGCACCGCAAATGTAAAGTCGGTCGTTCTTGGTATCCGCGCAAAGATAGCTGCGGTTGCTGAAGGCTACGAACCCGGTGACTCCGTTGCCACTTTCGGCGGCATAAAGTCGGCGACGTGCGGCTTCTGGATCCATTCCAAATTCCAGCAGCGGCATCAGTTCATGCGTTTCGCAATTCAAGAGTCGAATTTCAAAGGTGTCATAACCTAATATTTCCTGGGTAAGTTGCAGGATCTGATCTTTCAGCAGCGAGACTCGTTCATCATGGGTCATCGCTGTCACTTCATCGGGTGCGAGATTTCCCATCTCCAGACCAGCGCGGTAGATCGCATCCTGCTTCTGCTTTTCCAGCATTTGCTTGCTGACGTCTCGCACGGTCAAAATGAGAGCGTGTCGATCGGTCCCCGGAAGTGCGATTGAAGTGCGAGCCAGTCGCAGGCCAAGGCTGCAGCGGTCTTCGCGACGCACATTGTGGGAAGCTGCTTCTCCGTGAGTGGTGGGTACTGCGATGCGACGCAAATCCGTCCCGTCGGTGGGTCGAATGACATCCTGCAGCGACTGACCTACCAGTGTTCCTT
>QWOO01000232.1 GCA_003669615.1 Planctomycetota bacterium | reverse complement strand
CGTGCAGCAGCCACGGAGACGGTTCATCGTCACGGAAATGGTCTTCAATCGCGATGTCGCGGCTGAAGGGAATCGGCGAGCGGCTGAAGTACATGGCTCGCCCGTTAACATCCATCACGACTTTGACACAACTGGGATCGCGGACCACATCCGGCGACGTGATCGGCGCGGCGACTGTGGCCATCTGGCATCCGGATGTTCGAATCTCGCGCACCAGAGCGGCAACGACACTCGGTTCCAGCTCAGGCTCATCGCCCTGCAGATTCACAATCGCATCAGCATCCGAAAAGCAACGGCGAGTCACCTCGGCGATGCGATCAGTGCCGCTGTTGTGATCACCCGTCATCTCGGCTCGACCGCCAAAGCGATGCACCGCTTCCGCAATTTCTTCGCTGTCGGTTGCGACAACGACATCATGCAGATCAGGACATTCGCAGGCCGTTTCCCACACATATTGCAGCAACGGCTTGCCGGTGACGTTCAGCAGCAGTTTGCGAGGCAAACGGGTGGATTGCAGCCGGGCGGGAATGATGCCAACAATCTTCATGACTCACATCCTTGTGAACGAGCTCGCACAGTACCGAAGCCTGAACGCCGAAACTGTGCATCATTCCGGCAAATTGCGGCAAAATCCATCGCCACTTATGGAAGTCTAGACCAAAACGGGCGTTCGTGTCAAAATGAAGTCGGAGTGTCCGAGAAGCGGCGTTGAGTGTGGCACGCACAATCCCAGTCTTTCTCCCGTCGGGGGAGAAGGTGGCCGTTAGGCCGGATGAGGGGCTTGGTGCGCACGTTGCAAAGATCAAAAACAAAAGAATCACAACCCCCTCACCCTAGCCCTCTCCCCCAAAGGGGAGAGGGAACAGAACAAAAAGTCCTTCTCACCGTCGGGGGAGAGGGGACTCCGATATTTTCTGCCCGTGCAGTTGAATACAGTGAACGGATTCCATGAAAATCTTCTTCTCAGCCGGTGAACCCAGCGGTGATCAGCATGCCGCACGTCTGATTCGTGAACTTCAGACACGCCAGCCCGGCTTTGTCGCCGAAGGTTTTGGCGGCCCGTCCATGCGCGACGCGGGCTGCGATCTCCAATTCGAACTGACCGATCTGGCGGTGATGGGATTTCTGCGAGTCGTCCCACTGCTGGCCAAATTTCGTCGCCTGGTGAAGCAGGCGGAAGCTCACTTTGACGCCAATCCGCCGGATGCCGTGGTGCTGGTAGATTTTCCCGGCTTCAATTGGTGGATCGCTCGCGCGGCGAAGACTCGCGGCATTCCTGTCTATTACTATCTGCCGCCCCAACTTTGGGCCTGGGCTCCGTGGCGAATTAAGCGAGTTCGCAAGTGGGTGGATCAGGTGATCTGTGCGCTGCCATTCGAATACGACTGGTACAGTTCGCGGGGCGTCAAAACGATCTGGGTCGGTCATCCGTTTTTCGACCAGGTGGCCGAGCGGAAGATGGATACTGCCACCGTGCAGCAAATGCGAGGCTCGCAGGGGCAGACCGTCGTGTCGCTGCTGCCGGGATCGCGGAATCATGAGATTGAAAAGAACTGGCCGGTGATGATGGAAGTCGTCCGGCGTGTTTCGGAAACTGCTCCGGAAGCTCGGTGGATTGTCGGCAGTTACAAGACTCAGCAAATGCAGCGATGTCAGGAGTTGCAGGCCACTGCGGGTGTGACGGCACCGCTGGAATATTTTGTCGACAAGACTCCCGAAGCGATTGAATCAGCCGATTGCTGTTACATGGTCAGCGGCTCCATCAGTCTGGAATTGCTGTCACGCAGAAAGCCGGGCGTGGTGTTGTATCGAGTGCCCACGATCGGACGATTCTTCTCTCGTTTTCTGATGATGTGTCGCTTCATCACGCTCACCAATTTGATCGCCGACAATGAAGTCATGCCCGAGTTCATCTCTAACGGCGATCCGGAAGCTGACATCCGAAAAATGACCTCCATCCTGACCGAATGGCTGCAGAAGCCGGAAACACTGGCGGCCAGAAAAGAAGTCATCAGCCGACTCGCCGACCATGCCACAAACATCGGCGCCACCAAACGCACGGCCGATTTTTTGCTGAGCCAACTGGCCGCAACAGCAAGCTCTCCCGCACCCGCTCAGAAGGCCGCATAGTCGTTGTTCGCTCTGCGAACAAAACGGATTCTGGAACCGCCGCTCGTCAAGCTCCTGCAGGCATCACTGATCGCCCTTCCGCTCACAGAAAATTCCCTGTACAGGCTCCGTTACCGACAAACGCAAACACTACCAATTCATTACAGTCATCGACAGCTGCAAAACAGTAGCCAGAGATACCCAGACGAAATAGGGAATCTGCACGACACTGACCCAGCGGTAGTGAGGCCAAATGGCACGCATCAGCCAGATGATTGTGGTCCAGACGACGAGTATATCCACCGCGGCCAGTGGCAGATTTCTCAATCCGAATTGAATCGGAGTGAAGATCAGGTTAGCGACCAGATTGATCGCAAAAGGTAAGGCGGTCTTCCAGCCGATCTTCTTTCGAAACGCCTGCAGGAAGACGAAACCGAAGCTCACAATGATAATGGGATACAGAGTCTGCCAGATCAGTCCAATCGTCCGAGGCGACGGCGTCCACGACGGCTTTGCAAGCCCGTTGTACCAGTCAATCCACTCCATTTTGGCCTCGCATTGCTTGCGGGATTCAACAAAAAAACTCGACCTTTTTTCGAGGCCGAGTTTCTAAGTCAGCATCCGATTTTGCTTATCGGTCAATCTCGCCCATCACAATGTCCAGAGATCCCACGATAGCTGGAATGTCGGCGAGCGGTACGCCCTGACAAATCTGGTCGGTGACGGAGACGTTGCAGAAGCAGCTGCTCTTCGCTCGCAATCGCAGTGGGTTGCCTTCGCCGTTGCCGACAACGTAAAAGCCCATCTGGCCGCGAGGAGCCTCTGTCTCCAGATACACTTCATCCTTCGGCAATTTTGCGTTCATCTTGAACGGTTCGCGATAACTGCCCTTGGCGGCTTTGTACTTAGGGATGGCCTGACGCACGAGGCGAATCGCCTGAACGACTTCCAACATCCGTACATAGAAGCGGCACCAGTTATCACCTAGTGCAACTTCTCGTGGCGCGTCTTTGAATGGTGCCACGGGAATGTCAAAATCGTATCCTTCGTACATCCGCGTGTAGATGGACTCGCCATCGCGACGGAGATCGAAGTCCACTCCGCTTCCACGCAGGACCGGCCCGGTGCAGCCGTAGCTGACTGCCATCTCGGGAGTCAAAATCCCCATCCCGGCAGTCCGGCTGATGAAGATCATATTGCGAGTCAGCAGGGTGTGGTATTCCTTGATGCGAAGCTCCAGCCATTGCAGGAAGATCTCGATCACCTCAAGGAATGGAAGTCGTTCGCCTTTGTGCTTGCCGATCAAAGCCGCAAGGCCGTCCGGCATTTCAATTTCGTCCGGCAGGTCGTGAGTCGCTCCTCCAATCGTGAGGTAGCTGTACGTCAAACGAGCGCCGCAGGTCTCTTCGAACAGATCGAGAATGATTTCTCGTTCGCGAAATGCGTACAGAAACGGGCTGAAGGTACCGAGGTCCAGACCGTACGTTCCCATTCCCACGAGATGGCTGGCGATGCGACCCATCTCCGCGATTAACACTCTGAGGTGGACGGCCTTTTCCGGCACTTCCATACCAATGAGCTTTTCAATAGCCAGCGCGAACCCGAGGTTCATGTTCATCGCGGCCAGATAGTCCATCCGGTCGGTGTACGGAATGTACTGCGGAGGAGAAAGGTTCTCTCCGATTTTTTCGGCACAGCGGTGCAGGTAACCGATGTGCGGAGTGCATTCGTGGACGATTTCGCCGTCTGTTCGCAACAGCAGACGCAATACCCCGTGGGTGCTCGGATGCTGAGGTCCCATGTTGACCAGCATCTCATCGGTCTGAACGTCGAACTCCACAATTCGTGGATCTTCAATTTGCAAACTCATGGACACACAACTCCAGATCGGAACAACGACCGAACAAGACCAGAGAATGGACTAATGTCCGCGAACACCGTGGTACTCCAGCGGAAAGTCATAGTCTTTCCGCAATGGGTGACCCACCCAGTCCTCGGGACAAAGAATTCGGCGAAGATTTGGATGACCGGAAAAATCAATTCCCATCAGATCGTAAGCTTCTCGTTCGTGCCAGTTCGCAATACTCCACACATCACTCACCGAAGGCACAACGGGCAACTGACCGGCCACATCATCCTTCCAGCGAGGAACCAGCACCTTAATCTTCAGCAAGTGACGCAGTTTCAGACTGGTGAGGTGATAGACCACTTCGACATGCGGCTCATGACCAAACTTGGCCTGCTTCTTCGGATCTGTTTCCAGATAGTCCACGCCGCACAAATCATTCAGATGATTGAACAGCAGACGAGAATCGTCTCGCAGGAAAGTACCGACTTCCACAATCGAAGCAGCGGCCACCTGAATCCACGGATCGATCGCCTTGAACGGTTGGCTGCCGACCACCGCTTCACCAAATCGTTCCAGCAGAACTGCGTGAATGCCCTGAATGTCCATGAAGGAATCGATCCGAAAGACGTGAAAGTGAAGATTTCTCCGAGACACAAACGCCCGTCGATCTTTCGACGAGGAGAGGTCACCGACGATTATTTTCGCACCAGAACGCCGGTCTGATCACCGGCCTGCATCGACTTCTTCGTCAAGGCGCGAATCCAATCCAGATCGCCACGTTTCCAAACGTAAGCAAACCCTACCAACAACACCCCGAAAAACACCAGGATGTCGGCCAGACTGATCCAGCCTAACTTCAACGCAGTATCGGCCGTAATCACCTGAGCATCAGTGATCGTAGACGGATCAAGACTCAGCAAACGAGCACTCAATTCCGAACGGGCTTCCTGAGAAATCCGAGTATCAGCAAGTTGCATGGTGCTGCCGTAAACGGACGCCCATGGGAAGAAGAACGCGATTTCCACGTCGAAGATAATGAACAGCAATGCGACAACGTAAAACCGCAGGTCAAACTGAATGTAGCTCGAGCCGATTGCCGGTTCCCCGCATTCGTAGATCGCATCCTTTTCAGGAGTCGGAAGTTTTGGACGCACCAAACGTCCGATCAGCAGCGGCAACATCAAAAAGGCGATGGCGACGAGACCAAATAACAGGAAATGTCCGACAAGATCCGGCATCACTTATCCTCTGAAACCCCATGAACCCATCATCGCGGGGCCATCCCCGAAACCGCAGGACCGACATTCAATCCCAGCCACATCACCTGCGAAACAAGCGACTCCGCATCGCAAGGTGCCGTTCTCACAGGGCATTCCAAATCAACTGATCACAAACCCGGATCTGAATCACAACCCAGGCCTGAGTCAGCGGAAAAATCACCGCTGCCCGTTTCCTGAAACAAGGAGACTCGCGAAGCCCCATCACAGACACCAGCGTGCCAGAACAGAACCTCCGACTCGCCATCCTGCCAGCAGAAGTAAACTCGCTCCCCGCTCAAATCGCCGGGAAAATCGACTCGCCCCACCCGAGCGTCGGTCAAGGTCCCGCCGATCTGAAGAAGCTCATCAGAGAATGCCTCTAACCGAGCCTCATCCTGCGAAAGTTCATCCTCCATCTGCTGAACTTCCTGTTCGTAAACAGAGTCCGCAGACTTCGGAGCCGGATGGCGCTCTCGCAAGGAATGAAGACGCTGCTTTCGAAAAGAAATATCAGCGTGTAACCCGACAATATCTTTGACAATGGATTTCACCAGCGGCAAACGCTGATTCACTTCACCAACTGTCAACAATGTTTCTTCTGCGACCATGTTCCGTCTTTCGTTGGGTCAATTGACTACCTGCAAAAGAACAGAGAAATCGGAATCTAGTGCTCCGCGCCCGCGAGTTCAAATGGGCTGGCTTCGCCCTTCACCCATACCGGCTGATGAAGCACTTTAGACTCAGCCACCACTGTTGGATTGAGCGAGGCTTTACCCCACGCAATTTCCAGCGGCAGCTTGGCGAAATCCACAATACATCCATCACGACTGTAGCAACTCAAATCATGATTGGAACCCATGAAAATGCAATCTACCGGACATGGCTCTACGCAAAGAGCACAGAACATGCATTTCGAGTAATCAATCGTAAAGCCGTTGACTCGAAAGCCTTTGCCAACCGGGCTTTTCTCTTTGTCGATATAAATGCAGTCCACCGGACACGCAACCGCGCATTTCTCGCAGGCAATACATGTCGTCAGGTCAAAACGATGAAAACCACGATAACGAGGTTTCACCTTCAACGGGACTTCAGGGTATTCGTAAACTTCAGTGAACGTGCGACGATTGTAAGTCTTGAGCATGGTCAAAAGGGTGACGTACATCCCCTTCAAGACCGTGGACACGGACAGCCAAACGTTGCGGAACCACATGAACATGGGAATCGACCCCTGGGGTGCGGCCTTGCTTGCAGCTCTCTGATGCTCAAAATACGGCATCAAGATAAGAGCTCACTCCGATTATAGAACGGCCCTTTCGAGACGCAACCGGTGGGGCTGGCGTCCTGGCAATGGGAAGCAAAAAACGCTCAAAATTGCGGCATTCTGAAAGCCCGCATGATCCCGTCCCGCCGGGCTTCGTGGTTCAGCGAAGCTGAGGGGAATAATTGGACGAATTCCGCACCCAGCGTTCGCATCACGCCTCAGCCAGGACTCAACGGCAAGACGCGACACTTGAAGGCGGCTGAATATTTCGCTTCCAGACTTCATTCCGGTCTTCAAATCGACAGCCTCAGCATCGACGAAATCGGGCGGACTGAAGTCACGCAAACTACCTCGGCTCCGCTCACCTCGGCCAGACAGAACAGAGTTCTTTCAGAGCTTTAAGCCTCGTCATCACCCGCAACACGGTGAAGCAATTTTCCCCGAAGAAACAGTCTGCCTGCCTTAGCCGGAGGCTGCCTTTCGTAGCCCAAGTCGTGAGACTTCGGAACCGCTTGAGAACGAGCGACCGAATTCTCACCAATCCGGCTACAGGAATACTTCACAGCGTTACCTTACCCGGCTCGGGTTTCTGAGCTGCGAAGTCATTCGACCGGCGCGCTGTCCGCCGAGCTTTCATCCATCGCGCTCGCGTCTGTCGCATGCGTTTCTGGAATCGTCCCATCGTTCCCTGAGGTCTCGCCGCCAGGCGGAGTTGTCTCAGACAGCACAACCGTTTCTTTAATCACTGGCACGATACCGTCAAGAATGCGCAAGTCAGCGTAGCCCATGAGGCTGCCTTTTTCCAAATGCACATTCTTCAGAGCGACCGCGTATTCCGTGCGGGACTGGTAGTAACGAATTTCTGCTTCGACAACTCTTCGCTGAGCGTCCAACTGACGATCAATGTCGACTTCTAAATCGTTCTTAATCTGAGTTTCATAGGCCCTCAAAACATTGTTCGCGGCTTCAAGCCGACTCACAGCGTTCTGACAAGCCTCGAATGCCCGGGCCGCATCGGCAATCGCATTGCTCAGATCATGCACAACTTCCCGCTCCTGCTCCCTTAAGACTGCGCGATCACGAGTCAGCAGCATTTCTGCATTGGAGACGGCCAGGTGTCCTTTTCGATAGCCGAGCGGCACCGTGTATTCGACGCCCACATACCATTCCTGCAAATCACCTGTTGCAAGATTTCCAAGAGACGACGACTGCCCGGAACTTGCGACGAGATCGTCACCGAACCCGCGAAAACGGTATCGACCGACACTGTCCAGTCGTGGATTCAGGAAATTCCGCGCGGCCAAAAGTTCCATCTGACGTTTATGAATGCTCAGCTGCTGACGTCGAAGTTCAGGCCGACGCATCAACGCCTCCTGCATGACCGTATCCCAATAGAAGATCACTTCCGCTTCAGACGGATCTTCGTTCGGACGAATCAGTTCGTCTCCGTTAATCGTCATCCCGATCAGCAGGCGAAGACGTCGTTCGGCCACCTGCACGCCACTCGATCCTCGCAGCGTACCGCCTGTACTTCCATTTCGATTCTGAGTCCCCTGAACAATGCGACCGGTCAGTGCATCATCCACTTCGGCTTTGAAGCGGAAATACTGCTCACTGGCAAGCGCTGCGCGGGCTTCTGATTCAAGATCGTTCTCTGCTCGTGCACGAATCTGGTTCCACGCAATCAGCGACCGCTTCATCGCATGCGTGCGGGCATCGAGGTCTCGATAGGCAAAGTAGAGATCCCAGTAAGAATTCACGACATTGCTGACATAGTCACGAACAGAAACTTCAAAGTCTGTTTGCGAAATGTCGTTGTTGACTCGGGCAATCAGCAGTCCGTTGTAAACTCCTGGCGTGGATCCCGGCCCGGCAATGCGATTGAATTCCAGACCACCACCCTGCAACAGCGGTTGTCGAATTTCTCCTTCAACGTACGTGTCCCAGGCACTTCTGAAAGTGTTACTGGGTGCATTATTCGAGTCGTAGTTGGTAACACCGCGGAGAGCAAGACGTGAGCCAGTCGCCGTTCGCTTGCTCAGCTCCATCGTGTAGTCGTTCAGGTCCTGCTGAAATGTGTTGGTTCCGCCGGAGAAGAACGGATTGTTGAATGTCTGGTCTTTTTTATTGAAATAGGCAGTCGTCGCCAGTTGAGCATCAAACGCGCTGAGAGCCGCTTCCATCCCGTACCTGGGATCTGTTTCTCGCAGCGCACTGTTGAACTGGGTCTGCACGGTGTCGGGATTCTTCAGCGCGACTC
Source organism: Planctomycetota bacterium (assembly GCA_003669615.1). Classification (GTDB taxonomy): domain Bacteria; phylum Planctomycetota; class Planctomycetia; order Planctomycetales; family Planctomycetaceae; genus SXXK01. The sequence continues at coordinate 1,283 of QWOO01000232.1, read as the reverse complement.
CACCTATTTCGCGCAGAACCTCAGAGTTCTGGACGGCAATCTCCAGCACCTCTCGCAAAGACAGGTTCTGGTATTGCAGCGACTCAATACGCTCTCGGTCTCGTACCGTAATCGGGGCAGAAGTGAGAGCGGCCTGCATGATCTCAACGCGAGGCTCATCCACTCGTTTGGAAATAGGCTGCACGCTGGACGTGTCGTTCGCGACGGTTTTACGCCAGTGATAGCTGGAACGACAGCCCGTCGTGGCCACCAGCAAAATCAAGGCGACAGCCAGACTCGTTTTCGCAAAACACTGAAACGACGAACGCTCACTGCGGACACAAGGTCGCAGGTTTCGACGATTCAGTTTGTTCGCGAAGAGCGACATCCGTGTGCTCAGTTTTCTATTTTTGAACCAGCGCCCGACAAGCAGACAAACTCTGCGGCTGCGGTTAACATTTCCTCGAGCGACTTCGGAGGACCAAACACTTTACGATCGGCCTCGCTGGAGTAATCGACATTACTGGTCCCATGGGTTGGAGTGCCCCACTCCAGTCGCTGAAAATAGACTGTTTTTATCGGCGCTTGCGGATCAATAACTAAAAATGGAAACAGGACCGTAACCGGTACAGTTTACCAAATGACCGTTCCACCGACGTTCTTAAATCCCATGGGGCCGGTGAGTCGATTCGGGACCGGTTCCAGCATATTCTGCCGACAAACACCTCGGCGGAGTTTTCAACTGAATCTCACCAGCATAGTCATAGTGCTCGACTTGCGAGGCATTCCAGTTTCGACTGCGCGACCGGCCCGTGGTGTGATTCTGTTTCGATGGTGTTCTCTGGTGGGAGTGATGTGGCGAATTCATGTCTGAATCTTTGATCAATTCCGGCGACGATGATGGTGACATTGGCGACGTCGATGAAGCCGAGATTGTCGCGTCGTCGCGAAACATCATGCTCACGATCGGCTACGACGGGACTCAATATCGTGGCTGGCAGGTTCAGCCCAACGGCCTGTCGGTGCAGGAATGTGTCGAGACTGCTGTGGCTCGCCTGACGGGCGAACAACGGCGAGTCTACTGCGCAGGACGGACGGACGCGGGTGTGCACGCCATCGGACAGGTGGCCAATTTTCACACGAACTGTGCGATACCGATTCAGAACGTGCGCCGGGGACTGCAGTGCTTTCTGCCGGAAGACATCACTATTATTTCCACGAGCGAAGTTGCCCCAAAATTTCACGCGACGTATTCAGCCGTCCGAAAACGCTATCGCTATGTGATCTGTGACAGCGATGTCTGT
>QWOO01000111.1 GCA_003669615.1 Planctomycetota bacterium | reverse complement strand
TGTCAACCTTTAAAGTTGGGGTTGAATTGTATTTGTACGACGGACTTCCAGTCCGTCGGCCGTAACCTTTGTCGACGGACTGGAAGTCCGTCGTACCCGAAAATTGAGCCTTGACAGAGCACTAGGCTGATTATTACGGGATGCGGAGATTTGTGCGTGAGTTTTTGAAGTTGCAAGTTTCCACATATCCCAGCCGCAGCTTCAATTAGAGTCCGTGAGGAATCGATTTTTGCTGTGTTCCGCCGCGCAACTCAAAATCGCTCACTCATATTTCGGGCTTAGGTTCTGATGCAAATCCATGGCCGGATGTTTCGAAGCGTTTGGTGGCGGTGAAGAAGGTTCTTGCGGCCCGAATTTGTCTCCGTTTAAGCTCGAAACTGGCTTTGTGGAATCGTGCGTTGGTTCTCGATTGGGAGATTGGGCTCTTCCCGAGGCGGGAAACGCGAGGCTGCGGGAGGTCAAGCGGCGGGAAGCTGGTAGAATCCGAAGGCAGTCGACGACGTTCAGGTAGATTTTCCGGAGTAGTTATGAAACCTTCGAAAGCGATGCGGTCTTCGCATTTCAACGCTCATCGCGGCCTGCGGTCAGGGATGTCAGGTTTCAGTTTTGTGCTGGGCAGCATCCTGTGGCTGTTGGTGTTGGCCGCCGTGTGGACGTTGGTGCTGAACAAGTCAAAGGAACCGCCTGCGGGAACAGAGAATTCTGCTGCGGAAGAGTCAGAAGATGACAACGCGATCGAAGCCAAACCGAAATCTATAGTGTTCAGTTTCCCCAGTCGGAAACTTCCTGAGTTCGAGTTTCCCGAGTGCATGGGCGGCACGATCAGTCGCGACAGCATGCTGGGCAAGCGCTGGCTGGCCAGTTTTGTGTTCACACGCTGCGTAGAAACCTGCCCCGTGATCACTCGCAGCGTTTCCGAGCTTCACAGCCGTGTTGCCGACAGCAATCCAGACTTTCGTTTCGTTACGTTTTCCGTGGATTCCAGCTTTGATACGGCGGAAGTTTTGAAGAAGTACGGCGAAACGTTCCGCGCCGATCATGAACGCTGGAAGTTTCTGACGGGGGACGAAAACGAGATTCACGATTTGATCCGCCGCGGATTCGCTCAGTACGTTCAGACGAATCTCGGGGAAATGCGTAAGCCCGGCTTCGAGGTGGCGCATTCCAACAGAGCTGTGCTGGTCAACGAAGATGGCATTCCTGTGGCCACGTATTTGATGACTGATCCCGAGCATGTCGTTCGGCTCCGTCGTGTGATTGAAGGCAAGGACGATTTTCCGCAACCGGGCCCGGCGTTAACGGTGACTCCTGAAGACGGCGAAAATCCAACGGTGCCGCTAAATATTGTTCCGGTTGAGGACCCTGCAGAATCACCCACAGATGGCGATGCACCGGCAAAGGCACCCGACGCTTCGGAGGGAACTTCGGAAGAGGGTCAGTCAAGTTCCTCTGCTTCTGACGCCGCGCCAGAATCGGCTAGTGCGGACGTGATTGCCGCCAAACTTCCGCTTTGGGCGGCTCGACTTCCGACGATTAACGCCGTATTGAATTCGCTCTGCACTGTGCTTTTGATCGCCGGTTATGTAGCCATTCGAACCGGCCATCGAGACGGACATCGAAATTTGATGATCACCGCATTCGTCGTTTCCGTCGTCTTTTTGGCCTGCTATCTGACGTATCACGAGGCTTTGTATCGATATACGGGACTCCGCGGGCGACCATTTACAGGCTCCAGCCTGGCCACACTGGTGTACCGCAGCATTCTCATACCTCATGTGATTCTGGCTGTTTTTGTGCCCATTTTGGCTATCCGCGTTTTTGTGCATGCCTACCGTGAACGCTGGCCAGAACATCGCCGGCTTGCCAAAATCACGCTTCCCATTTGGCTGTTTGTGTCGATCACAGGTGTAGTCATTTACGGAATGCTCTACCATTGGCCATGGCAGACTGGTGCCCAAACGGTCGCTTTTGCGTCGTGACCATGGTGAGCTGTCTTCTGAAAAATCGGTTTACGATCTGAATTGGGTTAAGGAGCTTTGTTATGAAGAACTCACTGCGAGCCACCTTGATTGCTGTTTTGTTTGCAGGCACTGTCGGCGTCCTTCCTTGCGGACCGCTCACCGAAGTGCAGGCCTGCCCAGGCTGTAAAACAGCAAACGAAACAGACGACCTGCGTCCAAAGGCCTACATGTACAGTATTCTCTTTATGCTGGGCATGCCGGCAACAGTCTTCGCCGGGTTCGGCATCGCCTTCTACCGTCTGTCCCGCCGCGCGGCGCTCGAACAGCAGGAACAGCAGGAACAGATTGAGTAGGCCATCTGCCACAGAAATGCGTTTGCGTGGTATTTCGTTCTGTGGCTGTGAATTTATGATAGTCGCCCTTCGCCCTGCGAAAGCTGCGAACGTAAACGCTGCTTTTGCGGAGCCACACGGCGACAGAGGGTTAGGACTGCGGTCTGAATTCAAACAATGAATATCCGAAGTGGACGAACAGCACGAAGAGTGTCGCCCACAGAATTGTGCGAGTGACTCCGATGCTGATTTCGGATCCAGACAACTTCGGAGTGACTGCGCAGCGCCACGAGATCATGGCGACTCCCAGTCCGCAGGTGAGCAATTTCACAATCAACCAGCCAGACCCTTTGTAGAAAATTCCGGTCGGCTGAATCAGTTCTTTGTGAAAGTGAGCGTCCCAGAATCCAATGCCCAGTTCCGCGTGCGTCAGCAAGAAGGCGAATGATGCGGCGACCGCGGACATCGCATAGCTGAGCAGCGCAAGAAACGGCGTGCCGATCAGAAAAGCGTACAGAACCGGGGTTCGCAGAGTCCGCACCGGGTCGATACCGAGCGTTCGCATGGCATCAAATTGATTGCCATATATTTTGCTGCCGACGTCCGACGCGACTGCTGCTCCGGATCGAGCGGCAATCAGGATCGTCGCGAGGATTGGGACCAGAAAACGATACAAAGAGAACCCTGTCGCGTGCAGCAGATTCTCACTCAACAACGGCTCTGTAAACTGACGGAACGGCAGGTAGCGGAACACAAAATCCTGCGCGACGAAGCCCAGAATCAGTCCGGCGACGGAAATGTAAATGCAGGCGGACGGCCCGGCGACGAGCAGCAAATAGTAGAACGTATAACGCAGACCCCATCGCACACTGCGCCACAGAGGAAGCAACGACACTGGCAAAAGCACCAATTCTTCGGCAAAGCTCCCCGTCACTGCCAATGCCTTGGCCACCGCAGCCGATACCACACGGCGCCATGACTGCGGCTGGCGGACTGTCGAAATGTCTGGTGGAGGGCCAAGCACTTCCGGCAGCTTGTCCCAGTCTTCTCGAGCCAGCTCGACCAACTTCTGGTGTGTATGATCCAGCAGAATAATTCGATCGGCAATGCGCCGCAGTGTCTCGAAATCGTGAGTGATCAAAATGGACGTTCGCTGATGCCGCTGCTGAGTCTCGCGGATAACATCTGTGACCTGTTGAGCCGTTCGTGCGTCGAGCCCCGATGTGGGTTCGTCATAAAGAACTACGTCAGTTTCCGTCGCAATCGCGCGGGCAATCGCAAGACGCTGCTGCTGCCCGCCGCTCAGAACTGACGTCGGTCGATCCGTGGGAACTCGCAATTCCGCGAGCAGATCGCTGGCACGCGACGGAGAAAGTGCGTTCTGTGTCCGCGAGTGGTCAAGTCCGATCTGGACGTTTTGCAAAGGCGTCAATTCGTCCAGCAGGGCGAAATTCTGAAACACGACAGCGACAGGATGCGATGTATCGTGCTCCGCCCGATGGCTGCCGGATGAAGTAACAAAATCAATCTTGCCGGAATAGCGAATTCCCGTGTGACTCGAATCGATAAGGCCAGCCAAAATTCGCAGCAGAACGGATTTCCCAACGCCACTCCAGCCCAGCAGCAGAATCAGTTCGCCGGCCGGAAACGTGACAGACGTATCCTGCAGCAACGTTCTGTCGCCGGCAGAAACAGTCAGATTTGTGACTTCCACACGAGTGCCGCGAACACTGCCGGTGCCAGCCGCGGGGTCAGAAGATTGAGGGCCTGATTCGGCGGAAGCGGGCATCATGGGGCTCGTAGAGACTGCGGCACAGGAGACGGTTGTCGCGATTCAGGCGGACGATTCGTTGATCGTCGGTGCATCTTAGAGGTTTCTCGGCAAACTTCTAAGTGATCCGCTTTGAGTCGAAGCGTCAAACAATCATTTCCAATCAGTTGACAACCGCAGTCCGATTCGCGCTGATTCGGATTCAATTCAGACAAACCGGCAGGCATGCCGCGATGGAACACGTACAACGGACACGACAGAATTTCATGAGCCGAACTCACTCGATCGACGGAATTACGCTGCACCTTGGCACACCGGACCCAACTGAGGGTGAATGGATCGGTCAGCGCGAAGTTTTGAAGCAACTTTTGGCATGCTGGCTGGTGGTCGATCCACGCGACATGCCGCTGACTCCACGCCTTGTGGGAACGCCCGGCATCGGCAAAACAACGCTCGCCATCTCCGGCGCACGCCAACGCGGTCAGGAGCTGTATATCTATCAGTGCACTGCGGACACTCGTCCGGAAGATTTGCTCGTCACACCGGTACTCGCGGAAAGCGGCAAGATCGCTTACCACGCGTCGCCGCTGGTCACCGCGATGCTGCGGGGCGGAATCTGCATTCTGGACGAAGGCAACCGCATGAACGAAAAGTCATGGGCCAGCCTTGCCCCGCTGCTTGACCATCGGCGGTATGTCGAATCGATTGTGGCGGGAATTTCAATTCCCGCTCATCCAAATTTTCGCTGTGCCGTCACGATGAATGAAGACGAATCCACCTTTGAGATCCCCGATTACATTCTAAGCCGCCTGCAACCAACTCTTACGCTCGGTCACCCGGCTCGCGAGGATGAACTTGCCATTCTGAAATATCATCTGCCGTTTGCTGACGATCAGATGTTGAATCTGACCGTCGACTTCCTGCAGGAATCGCATTCGCTGAATCTGGATTTCTCAACCCGCGACGGGATGAACATTCTGCGATTTGCGCTAAAGCGCATTGCCCAGGATCCTGAACACCCGCTGGCTCGTGACGATGCCTGGCGAGAATCGCTCGAAAAGTGTCTGGGCCAGGACGCTATCGATCTGAAATCACTGGCCGATAAACGCAGCCAGTCGCTGGGTGGTAACAACGTTCCGATGGGACTTGGTGACTTCTTTTTTTCACCGAACGACCCGCTGCATCCGGATGCCGATTTTGACGACGATGATTTCGACGACAACGATGATGATCTGGACGAAGAAGAAGAGGATGACGAGGACGAAAAGAGCTTTTAAGCCGGTCAAATGCGAACTCAGTCTTCCTCCATGCCCGCAAACAGACCGCCCAGTTTTGCTGGCGGATTTGCCGGGTTTGGCTTACGTTTTCTGAGCCCGGCTCGCGGGGCAGATTGAATCGCTACAGGTACTGTCTGCTGAACGAGGCTGCGGATGGAAGAAATGGAATCCGCGTCCTCAATCTTTTTGTCGCGCCGCCATCGCGTGATGCGTGGGAAACGCACAGCGATTCCGGCCTTGTGACGATTGGAAATCTGCAGCCCTTCAAACGCGAGTTCAAACACAAGCTGGGCTTTCACGGTTTGGACTGGTCCAAAACGATCCAGAGTATTCTCCCGGATGAACTTATCAACCTCCCGAATTTCCGCATCCGTCAGCCCGGAATACGCCTTGGCAAACGGAACCAGCTGCTCATTATCCCATGCGGCAAAAGTGTAGTCGGTAAACTTTGACGCTCGGCGTCCGTGCCCGCGCTGAGCGTAAATCAGAACTGCATCGCAATGATAGGGTTCGATCTTCCATTTCCACCAAAGTCCCGTCACACGACCAACCCCGTATTCGGAATCCATTCGCTTCAACATCAAGCCCTCGACTCGCCGTTCGCGACTTGACTGCCGCAACGCAAAAGCATCGGCCCACGAGTCCGGTTGCAGACTTTCGGCGATTGCCAGTGCGCTGGCCGATGTGGCATCCGTGGCAGTTGGCAGCAAAGTCTCAAGTCGTTCGCGACGCTCTTTCAAAGGACGCGAACGAAGATCCTCGCCGCCATATTCCAGCAGATCAAATGCCAGAAAACGCACGGGGACATCGTCGAGCAATTTCCGCCCCACGGACTTCCGGGTGATCCGTTTCTGCAGGTCCGCAAACGGCAGCACGTGCGAGTTCTTCCAGCCAACGAGTTCACCGTCCAGCACTGTGCCGTCCGGCAACTGGTCGACATCGCAAACAACCTCGGGGAATCGCTCGGTCAGTAATTCTTCGCCGCGCGACCAGACAAACGTCTGTTGATTGCGGCGAATGATCTGAGCTCTGATGCCGTCCCATTTCCATTCCAGCATCCAGTCCTGAACTGGTCCAAGTCGCTCAGTCAGCTGAACCACCGGATCCGGCAGATCGACTGCATCCCGATCTTCGACAACATCCAATTCTGCAGTCGTCATCGCATGAGCCAAACAGAAAGGGTACGGTCGTGAAGTCTCACTGCTTTGTGTGTCGTGTGATAACAGAGAAAGATAGAAATTCTCCGTCGGCTGCCAGTCTCCCATCAGGCGATGCGCGATGACATCAACAGGCACACCACTGAACTGGGCGATCGCTTTGCTGACAAGTTTCTGCGACAGACCGACTCGAAATCCACCCGTCAGCAGCTTGTTGAACACAAATCGCTCGAGCTGTGCGAGCTCATTCCATGCTCCCACGATGGCCGACTTTTTCTTCAGCTCTTTCATACGTGTCAGAGGGAGCAGCCCGGTCAGAATCCACTCGCTCAGTGTTCTTTCCGATACTCGTGTTGGCGGCGGCAACAACAGGGCGATTGTTTCTGCAAGATCACCAACGAAATCGTATGTTTCTGAGAACAGCCATTCGGGGATCGCACAAACTTCCGCGCACCATTCTCGAAGTTTTCCGACGGCAACCGTTCGTTTGGGGCGATGCCCGCAAAGAAACCACACGGCCCACACCGCGTCTGTTGGACTGACATCGCCGAGATACTGGACGAGCGCCGAAACCTTGCGAGAAGTTTTCGTCGTTTCATCAAGTTCCTGATAAAGCTGAGCGAAGCGTTTCATGGCAGCAGAGGCATCGAAGCCGCCCTGGACGTCATCCGAAAGACGGTAGCACGAGGCGATTCTGCAACAGAATCGCCTCGCTGAAGAATCAATTTCATTCGGCCGGACGCTTAGACGCGTTCCAGCTTTGTGATTCTACCCGTCGCCACCCACTCAGCCACAAAGATATCACCATTCGGAGCAAAACAGGCATCGTGCGGATGTACGAATTGACCATCCAGCCACTGATCGGGTTTGCCTCGAAGATTTTCCACAGCACCCAAACGCTCGACTGCACTGCCCAGCCGTGCCACGACTTCATTCTTTTCGTTCAGCAGAGTCACGCTGGATTTGAGCTCCGGCACGAGCATCAGGTTCTTCCATGTGTCAATGTTGGCGGGAAGTCCGAAGCCAGACAATGTTTCCTTGTACTGACCGTCCATGGAAAAAATCTGCAGCGTGTCATGAGCACGGTCGGTCACCACAATGGATGGCTCCCGCCCCGGGCGATTGTCCACCCACAACCCGTGCGCTGTGTTGAATTTCCCCTGTCCCTCGCCAGCGCCGCCGAAGCTGCTGATCCACTTTGCATCTTTGTCGTACCGATGAATGCAGAAGGTGCCATACCCGTCGGCAAGCAGGAAGCCCCCATCATCAAGGAAGGCAAAATTTGTCGGCAGGAAACCCTGGCGAGTCCATGTAGGTTCGGTGGAGGTGTCTTCACCGGCGGCGTAGAGTCCTGATTCTATCGGTGCTTTTCGAAACCAGACGATGTCACCATTTAACGTCAGCTTGGCGAATGCTTTCACTTGCTGGTAGGCGGCCACGTACAGGTATTCCGTGCCACCTTCGTCGCGAACTTCAATCCCGTGACCGCCGCCCTGAAACTGTGCTCCGAAGGCTTTGATAAACTTGCCGGTCGGGTCGAATACAAAGATCGCCGGATGATCTTTCTGCTCGCGTCGACCTTCGTGAATGACGTACAGGTTGCCGGCTTTGTCGACGGCTACGTTATGCGTCGTCTGCCAGGTGTATTTGTCGGGCAGCTGAGCGAACGCATGATTGACTCGATACTTATAGTCGCCTTCTCCGACGATGACTTCGCTGTTGGTGCGACTGGCCGTAACGACCGCCGGAGCAGCCATAACAGCTGCCGCGCCGATCGCAGTGCGGGAAAGAAAATTGCGACGAGTGGTGGGGAATGTCGTCATCGGTGGGGTCCTGATGCAGTCAACGGTCAGATGCGCGTCGCAGCATTTTGCGACGGGCGTGAAACATCTGTTTACCACGCCCCCGATCAGGATTCCAGTCTGGCTGGACATCACGTGGGATCTGCTTGACCTCAATTCGGCGGAATCAATCTCACGGCCCGCAGATCGATCAACGCAAACGGCGGTTTCTCCGGAGCGGTGATGATCAACTGGCCGCGGCCGCGATGCAGATCGATCGTGCCGGCCTGCCACGTTTGATAGTTGTCCCATGTCCCGCTGCCGGGCACGCGAGCTGTCAACATGCGATTGCCAGTGGAAAACTTGATCAGACTGCCCGCGTTGCTGTCATCACAGGCGAAGTCGAATTCGACCGTCCAGTGCCCGGACTTCGGAACTTCGAACGTCCATTTGGCGTAGTCCTCGGCCGACGTCCAGTAACCGAGATTTCCGTACTTCTCCTCGAAGACAAGATTTGGCCCGTAGATCTCCGCCGCAGCAGCCGGCAGAGTCACCGTGCCGTCCTCATTGGCCGCGACAAACTTCGGAGCGTTTCCTTCAAACCGCTTCCACGGTGTTCCGGTCGATTGTACGAACGCGATCACATTTGAAAGGTCTGTCGACGACAAATCCTTCTCCAATCCTTCCGGCATCAGTGATCGCTGCGAACCGACAAGATCTTCAATGTCCGCTCGCACAACGGTGATCTCTTTTCCATCATTGCCGATCAAAGTGAGACTGCCGCCGGTTTCGCCCTTCAACATTCCCGAATGCTGCAGCCCGTCCTTTGTGACGACTGTGTAAACCAGGAACTTGGACTCCACCGCCTTGTTCGGATCCAGAATCGCCGTGAGCAGCGCATCCGTCGACCGATCTTTCAACGCCGCCAGATCGGCTCCTACTTCCTTGCCGATGTCCTGCAAGCGATGGCAGGTGGCACATCGCTTTTCAAAGACCAGCTTGCCTGCCGCGGCATGTTCGTCTTTTGAAATTTCAGATTTCAAATTTGAAATCTGAGATTTGAAATCTTCGACAACCGCGGATCGCGCTGACGGGGTTTCTTCGCCGAGCACCTTGCGAGCCCGTTCGGAAATCTTCCCGCTGCTGTGATTGATCAGGCGATCACGCTGAGATGCATCGAGGGCATTCGACGCCAAATCTCCCGCTTCGATTCGATCCAGCAGATGACCGATGGAATTCTCGCGGCTCAGCATGCTGGCCATCGCTTCGGCTCGCACGGTTGGTGCAAGACTCTTCCATCTTTCCACAAGCTGCTGCACGATCGGCGGAGTGAGGTCACGTCCCATCAACTGCACAGCCGCCAGTTGGATCGGCAATGGTGATTGAGGTGTGAGGAACTGAAAGAAATCATTGGTCTTATCATCAGTGACAAGTCCCGAAACACCGACGAATCGAATCGCGGCCGCTCGTCGAGCCACATCAGCGGTTTCATCAGTCGCGATTTTCAAGGCGATCCCGGCAGCGTCGGTCATGGCTTTCAGGAAGGTGGAATCCGTCCGGAGAATTCTTACAACGTCACCACTGGCCACGTTAGTGACCGTGGTTGCCAGTGAATCAATTTTCCCTGCGGAGGAATCGGCCATCAGTGCTGCTGTTATAGCAAGCAGCGGGTGTGCAATGGCATCCTGTCTGCCCATTGCTGCGGCCTGAGCTAAGAGGACGCCGATGAGTCGTTCATCAGGATCTTCCGGCGACAAG
>QWOO01000309.1 GCA_003669615.1 Planctomycetota bacterium | reverse complement strand
TTGTGAGCGTCGGCCCAACGACCCTTGCGTGGTCCTTCGATGAGTTGCCCCGGCAGTATTCCGAGCCTGGCCTTCTTCTTGGCGGATTCGAGGTATTTCTCGTCGCCCGTGATGCGATAGACCTCGGCAAGCAAGAACACGCTGAAGCTGTTGTAATTCCAGTTGGTCACGACCGGACGTGTGATGGCCCAATTTGCGGCTCTGACTGCCGCTTTCTTATATTTATCGTCTTTGTTCGCCTCGAACAATTGGACCAGAGCGACACCGGCCAAGCCGTTATCGAATTGCAGGCCACCGTCGCTGAAGTCCTCGACAGCCCATTGGCGAGATGTCAGTGTAAAGGAAGAAGCTCACGTTACGAATCAATACGAGGCAAGCGCGCGGTCGAACGCGGGATAATCTTCGGGGCGAATGAATCCGCCTTCCACAAATCGCAGCCCGGCCCCCTCTAAGCCGTGGCCCAACGATTCACTCAGCGAAGAGCAGCAGTGGCATCCCCAGAAAGAATTATGCTTTCCGCGGCGATTTTATCTGAGCCTGAGAATTCCGTGGGTCAAGTTGTGGACATGGCAAAGACGGCCGCCTGCCAAGGAGCCATGTCGAGATAAAACCCGCGGCCTGCCAGATCATCGCCGTTCCATTCGTAGCTGCATGGACTCAACTGATCCTGCATCTGCCAATTCTTTCCAGTGATGTCCGCGAACGGCAGACGCACATGACACTGGCTCGGATGAGGCGCAAAGTTCACGGCGACGACCAATGAGTCACCCTGCGGACCAGACCACCCGAAGACAATGATGCTGTCGTGTGTCGTATTTCCATCACAGCCCGGAGAACATCCGAGCAATTGCCACTGGCCATTGCGAACCACTGGTCGGCGAAGAACGGTAAGAAGACGCTCGTAGAACTGTCCAATGTTTTCATCGAAAGGTTCCTGCGGGCCTCGCACAAGATGCGGTGAGATGCGTTTCTTTCTCGCTTCAAACTGCCCCTGATGGAAGAATCGGAGACCGGGGGACAGAAACGTCAGGACTGCCACGGCCTGATGAACGTCGGGCGAGAACGTTGCAGCCGCTCGCGGCTCGTCATGATTTTCCATGAAACGGGCGAGCTTGTTCTGGTAGTCGAGTTCCGCCAGAAAATGTTCTCGCACCGGCCGAGGATGTCCTTCCCGCAGTCGATCATAAAGCCGCTTATCGCAGGCGTAGTCAAAGCCCTGTTGCTGCAGCGTCCATTCCATGTCCCAGTAGACTTCGGCCATGAACATGAAATCCGCGACATGCTCGCGAACTCGCTGTATTGCCGTGGGCCAGAAGAGCGGCGCACGCCGGCCCCACGTTCGCTCAAAGACGTCCGGCAACACCAGCATTGCCATATCACAACGGACGCCATCACATTGCCCGGAGATTCGCAGCAGTTCACTGATCATCGCTGCCTGCAGCGCTGGATTGGCATAATTTAACTGCAGAGTATCCGGCCACCCTGAAAAATACGGGTCGCGTCCGTAAGCGAAAATCGCGTCCCCGTGCGGACTCTGAATCCGTGTGTAATTCTGAGGAGCGTTCTCGATATCCTGTTCGGTGCCCTCGACGAAAAAGTCAGGACGATCTTCCAGCCACGGATGGCCAAGCCCCATATGGTTGGGCACGAAGTCCAGCATTAGTTTCAGACCGCGCTGGCGGAGCCGTTCCCGCAGTCGTGCCAGTGCTGCGTTGCCTCCAAGGTTCGTATGGACAGTGTAACTTGTGATGGCGAATCCCGAACCAGCGATATCGTCCTCACACAGGTCTGAAAGAGTGTCGTGGAAATCGTGCAGCCAGTCAGGGCTTGTCCGCGAGACTGTCTGCGATGCTGGACCGGTCTGCCAAACGCTGAGAAGCCAAATCCAGTCAAATCCCTGCTTTGCGAGACGATCGAGTTCCACGTCGGGAATGTCGTCCAGAGTGGCCGGCCGCTTCAGTGTGCGGCCGAGTTCGGTCAACCAGACGCGAATATTGATCTGATACAGGGAAGGATACTGAGGGCTAAGCATAAGTTTTCTCTCCTGTCGCGTTCTGGAAGCCGGACATCTTACCGCCCATCAGTGCTCAGCATGTAGTCGCGCAAGTCAGCCGGTGAAATCAATCGTCGCGTGAACCGGAAATTCGATGCCGTCCGTGAAGGCTGGAAGATTCTTTCCCGAACATTCCGCCTCGGTCACCGCGAGCACGCCGACACTCGTCAGCTTCAGATCTTGCGTCCAATAATTATAGGCGGCCTCTGCACAGACGATGGAGTCGCTGAGCTGTTCGCCGTCGAAGATCATGAGGTCGAGGATGCCATCGACAAAGTTCTGCAGTGCCGGAGCGGGGAGTTGATTTTCAAGATGGCTTGCGGATAAATGAGGCTGCGGCAGCAAAGAGTCGTGCCAAAACGTAGTTCATCGCTGTCGACCAAACGTTCTTGTGTTCAACCGAGGGAGTCTACAAAACGAAGCTTGATTTTGGTACGGTGTACGGGAGCTAACGGAATTTCACTGAAGGACCTTGATCACCGAAGAAAATGGAATGTTTGTGTTTGCGCAGGACTTCCTTTTCAAGTCCCCCAGGCCTGCAAAAGAGAACAGCAGGAACCAAGGGTAGAAGGTCCGCAGGTCAGCCACTGAATTGACGGGCGCATTCGCTGCAATGACAGCGAGTGTAAAGTCCAGGATATCTCACAGCATGGCAAAAATGAATATCCGTTGCCACGTTCTCACCGTCCGATTTCAACCGGTCGGACTTACATCCAGACACACGCCCACAGTCAGCAATGAGTCAGCGTCGGCGATTACGATGCCGTTCATGCCAAATGTGATTCCATTGAGCGCTTCGTCGCGGCGATACACGGCCAAAGTCCGCAGCGGCTCGTTGCTGACTGCGGTCGTCATCTGATCGACGGCGGTGACACTGCAACGCACGCAGGGTTTCACGAGGTGAATTTCGAAGCCGTCTCCACTCAGTACACTCACACCATCTTCACCATGGGGCCCGAGTCCACGAATGACAATATTGGGTCGGAACCGATTCATGGGCAATGGCACGTCGAGACGATGGTTGAGTGCTTCAAGGGATTCGTCACTGAGGACCAACACAGGAAAACCGTCGCTGAAGTGGTTCTCGGCGACCATTCCCTTCGTCCATTGAGGATTACTGTGTCGCTTGTACACGGAGTCGAAACGCACGAGACGCACGGCCTTTCCCAGAAATTCACTGAGCTGCCCGGCTGCGACAGAGCCTTCATCGAAAGCATCACAATCATCCCGCCAAACCCGCACCCGGCAACGCGGCAGACTCGTATCATAGAGCGATAGTTCCACGGATTCCGATTGCCCAGGCAGAGTCAATCGCAGCGTGTTCAATGTGAGGGCCGTCTCGATCAACGCCATACGCGGAAGGTCACGTTGCGTGAGGAATTGGCCGGCTGTATCAACCACCATCCACTCGCGATCATAGGCAAGCCCGCGTCTGGTCAACTTCACATCCGCAAGGGACAGGCCGCGACAAGACTTCACGGGGTATGTGTGCAGGGCAGTGATCGTGGCATGAGTCGAATTCATAGGATTGAGGATAATACACGATCATCGTTCAGGCAATCATGTCAGACGCACCCATTGCGGACGCCGCACGATGGCTTTGACCAAGCCGTTGCCGCCAGGGAGGTTCGGAAGAACCTTCACTTCAACCGAATCAGAATCTCATTACGGCGGAACGGATTTGGCGTCCACGGAGGATCATAACCTGCGAATTCGAAGCCATCACTGTCAGATAATCCCCTCGCAACAATCCACTTCCGCAGTCTTTCTTCGTTCTCCACCATTGATTCTTTATCCATCCGGCCCGAGAAACGGATGACAGCAAACCGACCACCGTTGCGTTTTTTGATTTGCACGGCTTTGTCGGTCGGGCTGGGAATGCGTTGCGAAGAAACGTTCTCTGGAACGACAAAACCCATCTGTCCGACAGAATCCCGCCCCTCGGGTTCCATAAACACCGGAGTCGTCATCGCAACTTTGAGATCATTCTCGTTCCTCCCACTGATGTATCCAAATAGCCTTCCGAAACTGCCGTCGCTGCCCTGCGACTTCATCGGGGTTGTGACCAACACTAAATCAGGGTACTCACGGATCTCAAATGAGCCGTCCGATGCAAGGACGCTGTAAGCTGCTGACTCGTAAGAAGTGCGGGCGGTGATGTTCCAGCCGACGCCGATGATCACTACGAGTGCGATCGAGATGGTTAGGTATACCATCTTTTTTCCCGTCAATTTGAGTTTCATGACCATGCTCTTTTTTTGCGAGAGGCAAAAACTTCTGTTGCATTATGGCGAACAATTTCGAAGAGCCAGAAGCGTTTCTATCGCAAGTCGTTTTTTTGAGTTGTCATTAGTGCACGATCTGGACAAACCAGATCAGGCCGACCATGAACAGCGCGGCGAACACCTGCGTGAGCAGAATCAGTTTCATCGGCGTAACTCATCGTCTTTTTTATCGTGTCGCATTTTGCTGTTGATGCGGCTCAAATTTCCGTTCAGGCGTTTCCTGATTGGACTGGTAGACGCTCCACTTCGATTCCTTTCAGGACATCGAGACGGCTTCCGCATCGGAATGCGACCTGCGATGAGCGAAGTGCCGATTATCAGCAATCCAGTCTTCGCGAGTGTAGCTGATGACGGAAGTGTCGGTCTCCTGAACTTCCAACAGAGCAAGACGGAATCCCATCTGGGTGATCTCACTGAACAGCAGGTGGCAGAGGTTCTCCACACTTGTCGGCCCGTCCATGACTTTCAGCCGAAGTGTCTCACCGGTTCGTGCCATATGTTGCTGCAGAGTTTCATAAAGCGGATCATGAAAGTTGATCAACATGCCGTGATCGTAATTTTCCTTGAGCCACGGTTCGATCTGCGAGTCGAAGTCGCCAAAAAGCGTGCTGATATCGCCATCACGCTGCACCTCGAAGTGGCATCGCACTCCGTAGCGATGACCGTGAAGATTGCTGCATTTATCCTGCAGCGTCTCATTTCGGTGTGCGGCGTAAAACTTGTACTGTTTCTGAATGATCATGCAAACCTCCTCACGTCAGTCTTTTCGGGCCCGGAATGGCTCATCAGTTCGGCATGTTGATCAGCGACATCAACTCCGCGCGACTCGCCGGATCGCTGCGAAACGCGCCGCGCATCGTGCTGGTCACAGTCAGGCTGCCCGTCTTCCGAATCCCGCGGATCGACATGCAGGAGTGTTCGGCCTTGATGATCACACCGACCGCGCGACTGCCAAGCCGATCTTCAATCAGATCCGCCACAGTCTGCGTCATGCGTTCCTGCACCTGCGGTCGACGCGACACCTCTTCAACCACTCGAGCCAGTTTGCTCAGCCCCGTGACCCGTCCATTTGGAATGTACGCGACATGCGCAACTCCGCGGAACGGAAGCAAATGATGCTCGCACATGCTCGTGAAAGGAATGTCACGTACCAGCACGATTTCGTCATAACTTTCTTCAAAGGTCACTTCCAGATGACGTCCCGGATCCTGCTGCAGACCTGAAAACATTTCGGCGTACATTTTGGCGACACGCCGAGGTGTTTCGAGCAATCCGTCGCGGTCCGGGTCTTCACCAACCGCTTTCAGAATTGTGCGGACGGCAGCCTTAATGGCTGACAGATCGACCTCCGACTCGGTCATCATTGCGTGACGAACATGCCGAGACTCATTCGATCGCACACAGCAATCGTCCGCGGCTGATTCATCGGCGAAGGTCTCATTGAATGCGATTGACATGGTTGAACGAACTTTCATCATTCAGAGTCTAAGAGACAAAAAAAGGGCGGCTGACTGAATGTCGGCCGCCCCCAACTTAGCTTCATCCTTCAATCAACTACGGCAGGATCACACTGTCAATGACGTGGATCACACCGTTCGATGCTTCAATGTCAGTGGCAACGACCCTGGCGGCGTCGACCGTCACTCCTTTGTCACTGACCTTGATCGTGGCTTCTTTGCCGTTGACGGTCGTAGCTGACTTCAGCTTCACGACATCACTGGCGAGCACCTTGCCTGCCACGACGTGGTAGGTGAGTACGGCAATCAGCTTTTCTTTGTTTTCTGGAAGCAACAGACTTTCGACGGTTCCTGCTGGTAACTTGGCAAACGCTTCATCAGTCGGAGCAAAGACTGTGAATGGTCCTTCACCTTTCAACGTTTCCACGAGGCCTGCCGCTGTCAGTGCTGCGGCAAGTGTCTTGAAGGAACCAGCAGCCACAGCGGTATCCACGATGTCTTTGTCCGCAGGCAGGATCACGCTGTCAATCACATGGATCACACCGTTGGAGCATGCGATGTCCGTCTTCACGACGTTAGCTCCATCAACCTTCACTTTGCCGTCCTTCACGACGACGTCAATCTGCTGACCCTGAACTGACACAGCACCTTTGATCTTCACAACATCAGCGGCCATCACCTTGCCGGCTACGACATGGTACGTCAGGATTGCCTGCAATTTCGCTTTGTTCTCTGGCTTCAGCAATGATTCAACAGTCCCCTTCGGCAGCTTGGCAAATGCTTCATCGGTCGGAGCGAAAACTGTAAATGGTCCTTCACCTTTCAATGTTTCCACAAGGCCTGCAGCTTTCACAGCCGCGACCAGCGTCTTAAATGAACCGGCTCCAACAGCCGTGTCCACAATGTCCTTCTGAGCCGGATGTGCCACGAATGTTGTCAACACATGTGCTCCGCGTACTGACCGGTTTGACGTTGTTGTTCCCTTACACTTCGATCCAGCTTCTGCCGTTGCAGAAAGAACAAGCAACCCTGTCGCCAATACCGTAATCATTTTCTTCATCTGTGATCTCACTCTGTCTGGTTTTTACTTTTTTTAAACGTTCATAACGTTCATTGATGATCAAGTAACCGGACGAAACGTTCATAAGTAACACGGGTTGTTCGGAAAAGATTGAATATTGCTGATCCCCGTGTTGCGCATCTGAAATTGCACCAAAAAACAACATCAGTGAGCAGAAGCCAAGCAAATCTGCCAAAGCAGAGTCCTCCGTTCAATTCCCTCATCCTGTTCCCTGCCTCCGCATGAGACTGCTAAAAACCGTTTAGAGAGCGAATGCACGGCAGCCCAAATCGTTCACCATTCAAGTTGTTTCAAAGTCGAACTGACAGGCAGCATTTTTTTCGGATGATTAAGGCGTTCGTCACATGCGAATTCGCGATCGCCAGATGCAAAAAAGAACAGACATCGGTAGTCGTTGCGAAACTCGGTTAAGAATTGTGCGCCGTTACGGCATGCTGGGAACGAGCGGCGTTAACGATTCAAGCGTGCTCGAAGGACAGTTTCATCATTTGAGGGGCTGAAGATGAATAAGAGAAAATTGGCGAAATTAGGGTATGTTGCCGCCGCTGGGGCATCCTTCCTGTTTTCAATCTCGCTGTGGTTTACCGGCAGCAAACAGGAGGGTCTGTACGTGGGGTTGTGGGTGCCATCGATCCTTAGCTTCGGAACCCTCGTGCTTGGGAGCGGTAGTAATGGCAAATAGCGATTTTTTAATCTTTGGTGTGGGCTGTGCGGTCTTTGCGATCGCTCTGACATCGACATTTATCTCGTTGCTTGCGAGTGATAAATCTGACGAGTAATCTTGCGGATTCGCAAACGTTTTCTGGTCTCCCGTAAACTTCATCGAGTGTCCAACTTGTTTATTCGGGACTTGTTTATTCGGGACTTGTTTCAACGCAGATGAACAGGCTTTGAATGCAAGGTCGCCCGGCTCCTGGGCTAACATTGGTGACAGGTGCGACGGGATGAGGTGGCGGTCTATGACTGTCGCTGCTGGAACGATAGAAGATCAGACGATGGTGAAGACAGCTTGTGCAGGCAACTGAGAGAGTGGTTTGGCACTTCATAGCCTCACACGCCAGCCACGAGGATTCGCTCGAGGCGCAGGAAGACAGGTAGCACACATCGCCGCCTCCATCACTGCTGCGAAAGGGCTCGATGCGAACCCCGAGTCCAGTCCAGGCGCAGAAAATTGAGACCACGTCGCTCTACTGCAGCCCCAGACTTCCGTGCACTGCATTCTGTCACTGACGGGCTGTCTCGGATTCATAAAAAACTTCTGCTGACTTCCCTGAGTTATCACGCGAGATCGCTGCGGATTGCGTTAACAAGGGCAGCACACTTGCGGAACACTCAAACGGACGCCTGTGGAATTGAAAATTCCCGCAAACTTACTGTTCTAAGATAAGCATGAAAATTCACATGGCTAAGCCATTCTCAAACGACGCATCGTCCCTGGTGACCTTGTTGATCGAGAATTCGAATGGAACATTCGAAGTGATGTTGCGCCGTGTTGAGTTCGATGGAAAGACGGGCTTTGCGTTAGTGCAATTGATCCCTCTCTCTGGGGCACTTCCCTCAATGCCAACACACAGCTGTCTGGGGAATGCGCTTTCCATGCAGAGATGGATGGAAGCACATCCGAATGTCCTTTCACAAGGCCTGACATCATTCGAATAGCCTCAGCAAAGGCTGATCTGTTCGCTGTCAGAAATCTCTGAAACGTCGACAACTGTGCGTGTTGCAGCAAAACAGCGATTTCGACGAAAAGCGATAGGACAGACATTAATCAACTAGCCATAAGTCAGGTTGAAAATGGACCGGATCAAAATGTCTTCAGGTACTCCAGAACCTCCTGCTTTTCTGATTTGGACAGCGCATCCGAAAATCTGTGACCATCGCCGCTCTTCCCAAACTTACGTGTGTCAAAATAGCTGCGGCCGAACACCCGGTCATTACTACTGACAGCTATCTGCGACGCTTGCTCAATTGTGAGTCCCACTTTGTCTTCGTCCATCCGAGGAGCAACCGGCCGCCAGACTGCTGGACGATCGTCAGAATTCATCAGGTGCCAAAGCGTCGGAACATTGCCGTTGTGCAGATACGGTTCGTTCGCCCGGATTCGGTCGAGCGGAGGAGCAACATAACCCTTGGGATCAGTGAGTGTCTGCTGCGCGTCTGCTTCACCCGCGTGCGCAAACAAACTGTCGACGATTTTCTTTCGACCTTCCACTGTGAGAGCTTTCAGTCGCACGGGATCGATGCCAATTTCGTCCATCGGAACTCGCACGTTTGGATAGGTCCAATCGTCGCCGTATGTGCCATGACACTTCGAACAGTGAGTTAAGAAATCAATCTGTGGGCAGAATGGCCCACAGTTCCGGGCGACCCACATTGCAGTGAACGGCTCGAGCCAATGGGCCGCCGAATGCCCAGCTCAGGAAAAGTGTCGTCCGAGCAACATTCCATGCAGGGACGTGTTGCGGTCCTTCTTTTGTCAGCGAGATTAATCTGCGTTCAGGGCAAGGGATCGGCTGGAAGACAGATTCAGCTGATGCCGATCGCGTCGGGTCCTGCTCCGTGAGTTGGTCGATTTCACAAATGGCCTCGCGAAGATCAACGGAGTTAATCCTTGCCGCAAGGTAGTGGTCCAAAGCGAACACACTTTTTCGATTCAGCGATGGCAACACGAGCAACCCGACGAACGAAAGCAGCAGAAACCACAAGAAAATAGTGATAAGATCAGCGACGGATCCCACCACCCAGCCATTCAGCAGAATAGCCGTGGAGAAGCTGACAATGTTCCATAGCATGGCCCACACGATGCCGCGAAGTCGACCACCGGAATCTCGCGCAGCAATACGGCGTTTCACGATCACCATCAACTGCGATGGTGTCAGACGAGTCCTCCAGGCGGAAGGAATCAGAATGCTCTCGAGCCCCGGCAAGCCCGTGATTCCGCCTGCGAAACGCTGATCAAGATGTGGCACGAAGACAGTCGCACGATGACCTTTGACCGGAGCCAATTGAGCCGTCATGATCCGCCAGATCAACTCCTGACTGGCAAGCAAAGCGATCTGAATGGCCGCGAAAATGGCGATCAGCCCTGATGCTCCTGCTTCACGGCCCATCTGCAGGTAGAAAAAGAAGCTGAGCGAGTAGAAGAGAATCTGAAGCCCAACCGACCGAAGCCACTGCT
>QWOO01000285.1 GCA_003669615.1 Planctomycetota bacterium | reverse complement strand
TGAACATTGAATTCGCCCGACGCGAGGTGAGGTATAAGTCAGTTTAGGAGGGTGCTGGAGGAGCGTTGCAGATGAATTGGCGGCGGGCTCCAAAGAGCATGAAGCACAGAAAATCGAACGCCGATCTAGAAAATGGTGAAGTTGGGCAGGGAGGCCTCTCAATGCCTTAATTTTCTGCAACCCATTCTGGCTTCGACGGACAGAGTCCGACAAGATAAGCATGGAGCAGTGACTCAGAACCGATCAAGGTTGCTTTGTTCATCTGTACTTTGTCCATCTGTAATTGTGTGGTGGAGAGATTCGAAGAGATTCGCACCCTCCTCTGTGCCAGGAATTTACCAATGCGTTACGCCAACCATTTAGCCCCGCTCTTCGCCAGAATGATGTTCGCGGCCGCCGTGAGCTCAGTCACGTCTGGCGTGATCGAAGACGCGATGGCTCAGGATGCTGTTGCTCAAGACGCCGCAAATCCGGCTGCTGCCAATGCAAAAGTCATTGCCGGCGATCTCTATCAGTTTCAGCCAGAGACTCCTGCGGAATTGATTGAGGCAGCTGCAATAACGGCCAAACTTGATCGGCCCGGGGATGGCCGTGCGTTCCTGAAAAAGCTGCTCGACCTGCAGCTGGGAGAAAATGACTGGCAGCGGCTCCGAAATGATTTAGGGCCGGCCCCTTTTCTGGAATTGCGGCAGGACATTCGTCTTCATCCAGAATCTGAACAGCTATTGGCGGCCGTGAATGCCGCGAGTCGAGCAAAGACGTGGTCAGCAAATGAGCTTCAGGCTCTGGTGGAACAATTGGCCGCCCCTGGCACGACCGGTATCAATGCGGCGACGGAGCTGATTTCCAGCGGTAATGCGGGGCTTCCTTATCTTCTGGCAGCAGATCTGTCGACGCCGGCCGGAAGAATTGCCAATGACCTGATTATTCAGAATGTCTATGCATTTCGCTCGGGGCTTCTGAGCACCCTCGCAGAAGCAGATCCCGAGCTTCAAAGAAGATTGATCCAGATCCTTGGCACTTCGGGCGACTCCAGCCTTTCGGTTCGGTTGTGGCGATGGCAGTATGCTGCCGATGTCGATCCGTCGGTGGCCGAGGTTGCTCGAACTGTGGTGGAAACCTTGAGTGAATCTTCGTTGCAGCCTGCAAGTGGCGAAGAGGCTGCTGCAATGCTTGCCACGGAAGCGGAGGCCCTTCTAAAACAGGCGGGCTCGCGTTTCTCGTCGCTGGAAACTCCGGCTGAACTGCGGGAACTGGTTCCTGGGGACGAGAGAACTCGGCAGCTTGCACGATCACTGGAACTGCTGGATGATTCGCTGGCCATTGATCCTGAAAATGCGCGAGCTCTGATGGTGCTTGGGGTGGCGCAGAGCGCTTCTGTATCGCCGGCCCTGACAGCGGAGGCCACTGTTGCGGTTGGACGAAAATCATCGGAACTGCTTGCAGGGCTTGAAGCAGCCCTGGAGTTACATCCTGTTGCAGCCATTGAGTATCTTCGCGGGTTGCGATTGGCGACCGTCGAGGAATCAGAGCTCGTCGAAGCTGGTCGAGTGCTGAGATTGGCGTTGTCGAGCCCCGATATTCGTGTGCGGTTTCTGGCGGCAGCTATTGCAGACCAGCAACTGCCGGTAGAAGTGAGTTTGGCAACCGTGAGACGAACGCTGGAAGCCGCACAGCAGGGCAGTGTGCTTCCCGAGGTGGTCATTATCTCGCCAGATGATGACAAGCTCCGCACGCTGCAGCTTGTCTTTCAGGATGCAAACTATTGGGCTCAGATTGCGGAAACCGGGCCTGATGGTGTCGATCTGGCATTTTCGCAAATGAACTGCGAGCTGATTGTACTGGATGCGGAAGCGCCATTGTGGCCCATTGCAACGACACTCGCTAACCTGAGGGCCGACATCAGGACTCGCAACACTCCCGTGGTAGTCATTGGAGATGACCGATTTGCAACACGCGTTCTTGCTCTGACGAGAACCTACCCGGGCGTTTGGTTCGTCGCAGAACCGGCCGGTACGGACTCACTGCTGCTGAAGATCGCTCAGCAAAACCTACCGGGATTTGTTCTAACTGCGGAGGATCGAGCAGCCATGAAAACGCTGGCCAAATGATCTCCAACGGCGGACGATCCTGCTCTTCAAATGCTGCGACCTTTTAGCAGGCAATAGCCGATGCAAATAACGAAGATGAGCATGATGCAATAGTCCTGCGGGGACACGTGATGCATCTTACTAAACAAAATATTCTGCAGCTGACTGATCCATAACTGCAGGTCAGATACAATGCTGAGAAACATGGTCGCTTCCAATATTGCGTTCCCGAGACGTCAAGCGGAACGTGTGCAAATCTCACGAACCACAGTACTACCATGGGTCGCAGTTTTCCCCGTGTGGGAATCGCGTGAATTTTAGCGCCAAGTCAGACTGGTTCGGACTCCGATTTTACTGGTTGAAGCGGTAGTAACAGCCAGCGAGAACGGTTCGTAAGATTCACTGAGCATCGTACACGATCCGACCACCTTTCCAGTCGGGCGCATTGCTCAGCTCGGTCGCAAATTTCAGCAGCGAAAACGCATCGGGGTTTCCCGCTGGATGCATACTGCGCCGCCAAAGCGCCAGACCGACAACTTCCTGTGGAGCGACTGTTCGCGTGATGTTCAGGATGGACGGCCAGTTTTCCGCATTCTGCTCCGCAAGCTGCAGAGGCTGTAACGGCACAGACGGCTCGAAGAGTGATGCCAGCAGCACATGGATCTGAAGCGATTTTTCGCCCTCGATATCGACAGGTTCCTGCAAACCAGGACAGACAGTTTGGACAATCTGCAGGCCCCGTCGAATATCCCAGACCTGCATGGCATCAGCCGTTGTTCCGATCAGCTGAAATCGGCGTTGAATCTGGATCTGCTTTGAATCATTTCCATTCCATTTGTGTGGGCCAATTCCGCGAGGCGACATCACAAACAGTGAGGACGTCTTCGAATACGGCGGCGTCAATTCGCGACGAAAAGTCTCTTCAGCATTGGCTGCTATCCGCAACTCTGCCATCGCGAGCGATTCGAGATTTGCGTCGCGGTGCATCACGCCGTCTATGTACAACGGCACGTGAGCTTGAGACTCAAAGTGAATTCGCACTCGTTGCAGGCTGGAAGATTCGGGCAGATCCAGCTCTGAGATCGGCAGTGTTTCAATTCGCACGGTATTCGCCGGAGTCCAGTCGGCATTGTTGTCGGGCCACGCGGCAAACGAGCGTTGCCGTAGCAGACTGATCTTTTCCGCGAACCAGGCCTGTGAATTGTTCAGAACTTGATGTGAAGAAGAAACTTCCGCTGGTGCCACGAACACTTCATCAACTCTCGTATTGATTTCGTCTGTGGGATTCGGCCCGAAGACTCGGAGCTGTTCCGGTTGAAAGAACTTGTCCGCAGTTTTTTGGATCATCGAATCGTCGCCTCTCAGGAAACGATTGAACCAGCGAAACGCGTGGATATGCAGCTCCTGCGTGTCCTTATGAGGACCCTCGGTGATTTGCAGACCGAGATTATCACCCGCTTCGTGAAGCTGATAGATGTGCCGCACCTGGCGATGAATGTCGACAACGCCTTCCAGCGGGAAGATCGTGTCCTTGTCGGTGTTTGAAATCAGCAGAGGCCGCGGCGCGACCAAAGCAGCAACAGTCGCAAAGTCCCAGCGATACGTGTTGACCATGAACATGCAGTCGCAATGTCCTTCCACGCATCCATTCACAACATGATCACGCAGATTGGTGATGCCGGCGACGGGAACCGAACACTGGATGCGTTCGTCCAGCGCAGAGATCCACCAGCTGTAGGCTCCACCGCCCGATCGACCGGACACACCAATTTTTGACGCATCCACTTCCGCGCGAGTCTCCAGATAATCAAGCGCACGAATGCAGTTCCAGGCTTCAACTCCAGCCGGCGTGTAGCCCCTTGAGTTCCACCACCAGCGATTCATCTTGTATGTGCCGTGGTGTATGCCTTCGATTTCGCCAAGCTGCAGAGTATCAATGATCAGGCAGTTGTAGCCATTGCGAGCGAACCAGGCACCGTGATAGTGGTAGTGCGTCTTATTGCCAAAACTGACGCCGTCCTTTTTGACCTGGCCGTGTCCGCAGACATAAAGAATCGTGGGGAGCGGCTTGTCGGCGATCTTTGGTCGATAAAAATTGCCCGTCACGTACAGGCCGGGCAGGGATTGAAAATGAACTCGTTCGACAACGAATTCTGCTTCGTCGACCGTTCCTTCAATCACAGGTTCAAGCGGCGTTTTGGCCGGACGAGGGCTCAAGCCAAGCATATCGAACAACTGCTCGCGAAGAACGGGCTTAGCTTCCTGCCATTCTTCCAGCGACTTGAAGCGTGTCAGCTCGTTCTGCTGTTCAAGCTGGCTGACCTCCGCTTCAAAGTACGCGGCCAGTTCCGGATTCTCGCTGAGAGAACGATCCTGCGCGAAGATCGGAAAGGCAAATACACTGAGTGCTGCCGCAGCAAGACTCAGTACGACGGATGACGTGACCAGTTTCATCGGCGTCTCCCACAACCAGATTTCATTCAACAAACAAGGCTGCATCAAACGATGCCGCCTTGTGAATGTCGCTGAGTTGTCGAGAAGACGCAAGCCATCAAGGCAACGAACACGCTTGCGATGGCAGGGAAGAGCAGGGCGGTGGAGTCGTTAAGCGGCTCGCGTTAAAGCCACGAATCTCGATCTATCGACCGACGACGCGAGCGCCTGATGCTGTGGAGCGAGTTGAAGTAGCACGACGATAAAAATTCGAAGTGCGGCTTCGCAGATGATAGCGAGCGGCCACGGTGCTGGAGGCATCCACAAGCGTCGTCGTTTCAACAATCATCGCTGCACCAGCACACATCGACAGCAGCAGAGCAGCACCAACAACGTATCGCAAAGTTCGAGTTGCCATGGGATCACCTTTGGGTTCGGAAACATCAAGCAGGATCGCATCTCTCATTGGATAGTACGCAGTGCCGACGACTCGAATCACGACCTTTCTTCCAGAAGACTGCAGGTCTCCGAAAGACGGGCCAAACGTGAGGCTATTCTGAAAAGTTCCGATTTGTTGCGGCTTGGCATCTGGAGCATTTTCCTGAGGTTCGTGTCGGGATGTTCAGGGAAGTCGACGAATTGCAACATGAGAAATCGTTTTCAAATGAAAAGCAAAAACTAATCGGGTGTCAGCTTTCTCCGGGGACAGACATGTTTTTGCCTGTGGTACCTTTCGAAAATCTGCAACACTTCGCGTTCCATTCTGAAACGGGTTTCGAACCGAATTCAAACCAGTTCTGAACCTCAACCCCGAATACTCTCATGCGTCTGATCTTTCTTGGCACTGGCGGATATCACCCGAACGAACGGCGGCATACGGCCAGTCTGTTGCTGCCCGAGATCGGTGTGGCGCTCGACGCCGGAACCGGTTTTTTTCGAGCCCCTGAACGGCTCGGCACACAGACGCTGGATGTCTTTCTCACGCACGCACATCTGGATCATGTGTGCGGATTGACGTTCATTCTGGTGCCCATGCTGCAAGGTGACATCACGCGAGTTCGTGTGCTTGGATCGGCAGCGACTCTGAACGCCGTGAAGAAACATCTGCTGGCGAATGAGATGTTTCCCGTGATGCCCGATTTTGAATGGCACGTGCTTGAGTCATCGATGGCATTGCCAGGCGGCGGGCGTCTTTCGTGGATTCCTTTGGTGCATCCAGGCGGGTCCGTGGGCTTTCGCATCGACTGGCCGGATCGTTCGCTGGCGTATATCACTGACACAACAGCGCCGGGCGATTACACTGATTTTATCCGCGGTGTCGATGTGCTTATTCACGAATGCTACTTCCCCGATAACCTAAGCGAATGGGCCGCGAAGACCGGTCACAGTGCGGCGACGCCGGTGGCTCAGTTGGCAACAGACGCCAATGTTGGCCGACTGCTGCTCGTCCACGTAGATCCTCAACGGCCGGACGATGATCCAGTCGGTATGGCTTCCATTCGATCAATCTTCCCCAATACGCAGTTGGCAGAAGATTTGATGGAGATTGAGTTCTGACTTCAGGGTTCGCACCCACGTGTCCGCCCAATCAATACAAGCTTGAAGCGCCAGCGAGTGGGCTCTGCGCGATCAGGGCTCACTCGCTGGCGCTTCGAGCTTGTATCAATAAGCGAAAGCCATCACGACAGAATGTCGTGCAAGACTTCGCCATGCACGTTGGTCAGACGTCGCTGGATGCCATTGTGGTAATAGCTGAGTCGCTCGTGGTCGAGACCCAGCAGATGCAGCACCGTCGCGTGGTAGTCGTACCAGTGGACCGGCTTCTCGACAGATTTCCAGCCAATCTCATCCGTCGCACCGTACGAAACTCCGTGCTTTAATCCGGCGCCCGCCATCCAGATGGAGAACCCATACATATTGTGATCACGGCCTGTCCCGATCTGATCAGCACCCGACTGCGTGAAGGGCGTGCGTCCGAATTCCGTCGTACACAGGACCAACGTATCGTCCAGCATGCCTCGCTGTCGCAGGTCTTTCAATAACGCGGCCACCGGCTGATCCAGACGCCCGGCTTCGCGTGTATGATTCTCCTTCACATCTTCGTGGCCGTCCCAGTTGATGCGCGGTGAGCCAAACGAACCGCCGGAGAACAGCTGCACAAATCGAACACCCTGTTCCAGCAGGCGGCGAGTCAGCAGGCAGCGGCTTCCGAAGTCGTTCGTTTCTTCCCGATCAAGGCCATACATCGCGCGAGTCTCTGCGGTTTCCTGATTCAGGTCTGTGACTCGCGGAACGGCCAACTGCATTTTGGCCGCCAGCTCATAACTCTTCATGCGAGCGAGCATCGCGTCTTCGGCTCCCGTGCTGGCCAGGTGGCGTCGGTTGATTTCCGCGAGCAGCTTCCGGCTGGCAGCGTCCTGACCTTCCGGCAACTCACGCCCAGGGAACAGATCATAGATGGGTGGCCCTTTGCTCTGGAACGTCACGCCCTGATGCTGAGCGGGGAGAAAACCGTTGGACCAGTTGATGGTACCTCCGGCGGGCAAACCACGAGCGTCCGGCAGCACGACATAGGAGGGCAGTTCGTCGGTCTCGCAACCGAGCCCATACGACACCCAGGCTCCCATGACGGGGAAGCCGTTCAGACGAAAGCCAGTGTTCTCTTCGAATGTCGCCGGTGTGTGATTCGCAGACTCGGCCACCATCGATCGAATCACGGTCAACTCATCGGCAACTTCCGCGATGTGAGGAAACAAATCCGAAACCCAGAGTCCGCTCTGGCCGCGTTGTTTGAATTCCCAGTCGTTCTTGCGAATCAAACCTACCTGATTGAAAAATGTGGCCGGCCGTTCTTCGGCCTGCAGCGTCCTGCCATGAAATTTTTCCAGCTCCGGTTTGTAGTCAAAGGAATCGATATGACTGACGCCGCCACACAGGCACAGATGAATGACTCGCTTGGCCTTCACGGGAAGATGCGGCGTCCCTTTGGCCTCCGCCGGCACAGCATCCGCGATTGCGAAGTTGTCGCGCATGAGCAACGATGCAAACGCAGCACCTGTCAGCGATGCCGTCGAGAAATCAAAAGCTCGACGACGAGAGATGCGATTTTGATTCATCGGGACAGTCCATTTACTGTCAGACAGGTGACCTTCCGCCACCAGAAGCACTCAAAGTATTCTCCGACGATCCTGCTGGATGCCGTCGGTCGTGAGAAGTTCCAGCTTACACAGTTGCCGCACCTTTCTGTAGCCGCTCGGCTCATTTGTTCCGCGGCTGCGGACTTCCAATTTCGAGTTACGCACTCCGAATTTAAAATCTCATCTCCCTGATCACTATTTACAGCCTTCTGAAACCATTCCTTTTTCTGTCCACGAACTCGATGCTGCTGCACGTCCGGGCGGCGGAATCCGTGGAGGCTTTCGGCACGTTGAGCAGATGCCGAAAGCTCGGCCCGTTCCGCTACAACATGAATGCCCTCGGTCACCGGCCGGCTGCGGACGATGGGCCGAACACTGACGGAGTTTGAAAACTGATAAGGAACGGTGAGTTATTGACCTGACGGAACCAGTGGCTATCTACACGGCGGCGACAAATCTGTAAGCCCACGTCATGCACAGCATGCTGAACAACAGTAGCGTTCCGGCGTTTGCCGCTGAAGATCAGTCGGGAACAACACTCTGGATGTTCGCCGCGATCGGTCAGATCCACAGGCCGAGGGTCTGGGTCGACACATCAACCGCGACCGAAGCTCAGAGGTTGATCAGTGTGTGGAAGGCCGTCGCCTGAAAACACGTTGGATTGATTCGCGAAGCGTTATCGCGTCGATCACTTTGACCCTGCCGACACATGCGACAAGAGTCGGTATCACTCTGGCGCAAAACGGGGCAAGCCTTAGTCGCCGGTCTTCCCGGAATACAAAGACCAGGCTTCTTTGAACAAGCTATTTTGTAAAACTAATAAAATTTCAGCGGCAATGCGATTGCGTAATTAGCGAATCTCATCTTAACGTCTTAGGGGCAATCAGCGGTAAGCTACAGAGTAACGCTCTCCTAAAAGCCCTTAATGCATCTGTCTCAATGGTTCCTGGCACTGATTGATGGTGCTAAAAGCGTAATTCAGGCAGGGGGGGGCAAGCGGCGTAGTTCGGTTTGGGCTCGTCGCTCTGTGAGTGTCAAGGTTGTGCAGGATCTGGAAGTTCGCTGCCTTTTGTCCGCGATGCCTGTTGCCGATTCGTTGCTGACAACCGCAACACTGAGCAGTACCACGGTCGCGATTGCTGACCCGTCACTCGTGCAGCTGAGCACAGTTGGGACGCAAGAGATCATCAACGGAAGCGAGCCCTCGCAAATACCGCTGATTTACGGCCCAATATGGTCGATCGCTGTAGCTCAAACTTATGGAACTCCTCAGACGCCTGCGGAAGATTTGTACGACGAAGGTGCGGGAGCGGTCTGGGGCACGATTGCTGATGAAGGGGTGTATGGCGTCGTCGGGGGGCTACACGACATCAACGATTTTGGGGTTGGGTCCTACGGCGGAATCGACACTGTTGGCGACTATGGAGCAGTCATCGGATCGCCCGTCGATGGAGCAATCGGCACGATTGGTGGCTACGGGGACTATGGCACCGGAGCGTATGGAGTAGCCGGAGGATTCGACGCCGCCGGTGCCCTGGACTCAGGCTTCGACGACATGGGCGGCGTTTTTTCGGACGGAGGTTACGTCACAGGAGCCAACGGTGATAATGCCGACGACGGGGCAATTGGCGCTACGGGCGGCTATGGGGACTACGGCGCCGGGGCGTATGGAATTGGCGACTATGGTGCCGGAGCTGGCGCAGATGGAATGACAGGCACTGCAGTTGATGGCAGCCATTCCATCGTGGCCGAAGACGACTATGCCTCAACGAACGAAGACACCACCGTCGATATTTACGTTCTGGAGAACGACCACGATGATGCGGGGCATTCGCTCAGTGTGACAAATTTGATGTCGACACAGGGAATGGCTTGGGTTGATTCTATTGGTGTTGTTAAATTCCTGCCAGCTCCTAATTTTCATGGGCTGGCCAGCATTACCTACAAGGCAACAGACGGCGTATGGTTTAGTAATCAAGCAACTGTCACAGTATCAGTGGCCGATGTGAATGATATACCGACAGTTGCAAATCCAGGCAATATGAAATTCAAAGAAGGTGACGATGTATCTTTCGTCACCATGACGGCAGCGGATGAAGATTTCCCAAATGACAGGCTCAGGTGGAGCATTGCAGGGACACCGCCAGGAGTTACGATTGAAGTTGTCACTGGCCGATTCCGTGGCAAACTGACGTATGCCTCAGCGGGTCTCTACCAGTAGCCGTCCATTCTGCCGTGAAAACCGGGGTATTGTAGAAATGAGTTGTGTGATACATCGCGTTTCATGGGCGGAAGAGCAAAACGACCGAGTTATGCGGAGTTGGCAGCAATCGTTGTCGAGTTGCGTGCGGAGGTTTTGCAATTGAAGGCTCGGATTGTTGAGCTGGAGAAGAAGAT
>QWOO01000139.1 GCA_003669615.1 Planctomycetota bacterium | reverse complement strand
CATCAGTTGGCGGCGCGGCTGAGCTACTTTTTGTGGTCGAGCATGCCGGACGAACGATTGTCGAAGTTAGCGGATGCAGGTGAATTGCAGAATCGGGAGATGCGGGTGCTGCAGGCCGATCTAATGCTGGACGATCCGCGAGCCGACAACTTCGTGAAGAACTTCGCGGGTCAGTGGCTCGGGCTGAGGCTTGTTGGTGCGAATCCACCGGCGCCGGACTTGTATCCTCAGTACGATCGCCATTTGGAAACATCCATCGTTGCAGAATCAGAAGCGTACTTTCGCGAGTTCCTTCAGCACGACCTCGACGCGCGGCAGATGATTCGATCAGACTTTGTGACGATCAACGAACGACTGGCTCGGTTCTACGGCATCCCGGATGTACGCGGTGACGACTTCCGCCGAGTCCCTGTGCCACCGGGAATTCATCGCGGCGGCATTGTGACTCAGGCGTCAATTCTGACCGTTACATCCAACGGGACTCGAACGTCTCCCGTGAAACGCGGTACCTGGATTCTGAAAACGTTGCTGGCGACTGATCCCGGTCTGCCGGTTGCCAACGCCGGTGAGATCGCTCCGAAGGTTCCGGGGATCGATAAGGCCACGGTCCGTCAGCGTCTTGAGATTCACCGCGAGCTGCCTCAGTGTGCTCGATGTCACAGCAAGATTGATCCGCTCGGCTTCGCTTTGGAAAACTTCAACGCCGCCGGCGAATGGCGCGATCAGGAAGGTTTTGGATACAAAGGCCGCGTTGAACGCGACGACCCGGTGATCAATGCTTCGTCTCAAATGCCTGACGGCACGCAGATCAATGGTGTTGAAGGACTGCAGACCGCGATGATGGCACAGGAAGACCTGTTTCTGCGGGCCATCGCCACAAAAATGATGACCTACGCCCTCGGCCGTGAACCCGGCCTTGCGGATCTGCCGAGTATTCAGGAGTCTGTGCGAACGATGAAGTTGAAGGGCTACACGATTCGTTCGCTCATTCATCACATCGTGGCCAGTCCACAGTTTGAAACGCATTGAGCCTTCAGCCTCAACCTTCGCGGACTCGGAGCCCATGTTCGCTCGCAATCCATAGCTTGCCAGTCAGAGACTCTGTTTGAAGCAGTGGCAGCAGTTGGATGACGAGTTCTTCGACAGCGGATTTCGATTGTGATCGCGGTCGGAGAACCAAAATGCCAGCGTGGTCACGAGGAGGGTAGGTGCGAATGTCCGAGAAGTCGAGATCCAGTGTCATCAGAACGCGTCGTTCTCCATAGCAGACTTTGATGACTTCAGTGTCCGGGTGCCCGACCATGTTCTGATCGAGAATCGTCATGGCATCGTGTCCTGCCCTCGATAGTATCGTGGCGATCTCGACGGGCAGATTCTCATCAATCTTGAATAGCATTCAGATTTGTCCAGGGACCAGTGGAACAAATCGTTCGCGTGTCAATTCGGCCGCGTAAGCGATAGATGCTTCGATGTCCTTGCTCTCAAGCGACGGATAGCTTGCCAGGATTTCCTCTCGACCTAGTCCATCGGCAAGATTGTCCATAACGACGGACACCATGACCCGAGTTCCGCGAATGCACGCAGAACCATGGCAGACCTGTGGGTCCACTGTGATGCGTTCTTGCCATTTCATGCAGCAACCTTCCTTCAGCAGACGCCATCTGCAGTAAATCCATGGGGACAAACACGACTCATTCGAAAACGTCCGGCAAGCGGAAACTCAAGGTCATGTCTCGAATGACGCTTCACTCGTTTGCATGATAGAGTCGACACGGCAAGATTAACAAGAGTTGAATATTGCGTGCACAAGTACTTGCAGATTTCCACCTGTCGACCTGAGAATGCTCGTCCCGGTAACATTCACTCACAAAGGTTCAACACCATGCCAATTCACACGCATCTCAATCGTCGAACCGTCTTGCGGGCTGCTGGTGTTTCGTTGGCGCTCCCGTTTTTGGATGCGATGATGCCGCGTGCGATGGGAGCGCCGTCGACGTTTAAGCCGTGGGCGAAGTCGGATGTCGTGCAGCCTCGAATGCTGTGCTGTTACGTGCCGAACGGCGTCAACATCATGGAATGGGTCCCGACCGATTCCGGAACCAACTACACGCTGTCGCCGACATTGCAGGAGCTGAAAGATTATCGACAGGATTTTACCGTGCTGTCCGGGCTCGGGCATCCTGCATCTGAAGGCGGCCACAGTGGAGCTGACACCTGGCTGACGGCCGCGAATCTCAAAGCAAAGCCCGGTGCGGACTACACCAACAGTCTGTCGGTCGATCAACTGGTGGCCGAAAAGCATGGCGTGGAGACACGCTACTCATCGCTGCAATTGGGCGATCAATCCGGCACTGGTGGCGCCGGGCATAGTCATACGCTGTCGTTTGATGTGAACGGTACGCCGCTGCCTGCGGAGAATTCGCCGCGACGATTATTCGAGCGTTTGTTTGTCCCGGAATCTGAGTCGGACAGGAAAGCCGCTTATCAGCGATACGCCGAACGTCGTTCGATTCTGGATCAGCTGATTAGCGAAACGAGATCGCTCAGTCAGAAACTCGGTACGGCGGATCAAAGAAAACTGGATGAGTACCTGACAAGCGTCCGCCAGACTGAAAAACAGGTCGAACGGCTTCAGGCGTGGCTCGACAAACCCAAGCCGAATGTCGA
The DNA here is from genome assembly GCA_003669615.1 of Planctomycetota bacterium. Lineage (GTDB taxonomy): Bacteria > Planctomycetota > Planctomycetia > Planctomycetales > Planctomycetaceae > SXXK01. Next base: position 7,403 of record QWOO01000139.1, on the reverse strand, counting down.
AGAGAAAGATCTGCAGCTTGGCAACCAGCCTGGAAATGCTCACGATCGCCCGATGTGGCTGGATGTGATGTTGGAACTGACGTACTTGACCTTCATCACCGACACAACGCGAGTCATCACGTTCGAATGGTCGCGCGAGGCGGGCGGTTATGGAGGAGGCGGCGAGAATCATCATGAGCTGTCTCATCATGGCGGTGACGCTCAGATGCTGCAAAAGCTGGCCGTGATCGATCGCTTTCACCTGTCGAGACTGGCTCATCTGATGAGTCTGCTCAAGACGACTCCGGAAGGCGACGGCACAATGCTGGATCGCACGATGATCTTCTACGGCAGCGGCATGAACTCCGGCAAGGGCGGTGAGCATTCTCCGAAGAACCTGCCGACGCTGGTGGCTGGAGGCCACCAACTGGGATTAAAGCACGGCCAGCATATCGCCTTCGATTCCGACAAACATCCACCCATGTCGAATGTTCTTTTGACGATGGCTCAACGCATGGGCCTCGAGTCCGACAAGTTCGCCGACGCGACTGGAACGCTGACGGGGCTCACGTAGGTCAACCTGTCTCAGGTCGATGTGGTGACACACTGCGGACCAGAGACAGGTCCGCCTGTGATGGGCACATGCAAAAAATTCGAAAATCCCTGAGGCGCTCCGAGGGCATTTGACGCATCTCCTTGAGAAGTTCACCACTTTCTGGAGAATGCCGATGTCCACCACGCACGAATCTGATCTGCCGGAGCCTGATCCCATGCCGGAGCCTGATCCCATGACAATCGACCCTGCCAATCTGGGAAGCGTCGATCCGTTATCGGTGGAAGGCCTTTTTCTGGTGGCCCTGAGCAAGATCGGAATTGAACGAGAGAACTTTCTCGCCGCGCAGTGTGTGGATCAAACACAGAGGGAGCGGGTTGAAGCGTTGCTGGTCGCTTATGAGCAGGCCGGCAACTTTCTTCAGAAGCCGGCCGTAGCGTCGGAGCCAACTTCGATCGAACAGTATCTGGCTCCTTGCGAATTGCCGGGAACGCTGGGCCGACTCGGACCATATGAGATCCTTGAAGAGATCGGCCGCGGCGGGATGGGAGTCGTCTTTCGTGCTCACGATCCCAAGTTGCAGCGAATCGTTGCGGTGAAAGCCCTGGCTCCGGAACTGGCTCGCCTTCCTTCTGCGCGGCAGCGATTTTTGCGCGAAGCGAGAGCAGCGGCAGCGATCAGTCATCCGCATGTCGTCACGATCTTTGCCGTCGAAGGAACGGAAGAAGCGTCGCTCGGCACCGAACGAACAACGTTGCCGTTTCTGGTCATGGAATGCATCGTCGGTCAGACTCTGCATGACAAGATCAAGCGAGTCGGCGCGCTCAAGGTGGAAGAGATTATTCGGATCTCCAGGCAGATCGCGGAAGGACTGGCAGCGGCTCATAAGCGAGGCTTGATCCATCGCGACATCAAGCCGGCCAACATTCTGCTGGAGAACGGTGTCGAACGAGTCAAGATCACCGACTTCGGTCTGGCTCGTACAACTTCGGATGGCGGGATCACGCATACCGGCGAGATTCTGGGCACACCGCAATGTATGTCGCCCGAGCAGGCTCGTGGTGAAATCGTCGACCAACGCAGCGACTTATTCAGTCTCGGCTGCGTGATGTACACGATTTGTACCGGGGTTAGTCCGTTTCGTGCCGACAATATGCTGGCGGTGATGAAGAAGGTCTGCGAGGCGACACCGCGACCGATGGCTCAGATTAATCCGAACATTCCCGAATGGCTCTGCGAACTCGTACACCGGTTACTGGAGAAGGAGCCGGAACGACGAGTTCAGACAGCGGGTGACGTTGTGGAAGTCCTCGAGTCTCGGGCGGTTGCAAACGCGCCACGAGCAGCGTCGACTCATGCTCTGGAGGAAACGAAATCATACCGACAGGATGCCGAGACCATTCCTCGGTGGTTGTTGGCCCCGATCATCCCCCATTTCGTTCGAGATGCGTGGAAAAGCTGTCTGCCCGATCTGATCGTGTCTTCGGCAGCCTGTGGAATGATCGCAGCATCAATGCCTGACGGCATGCTGCATTTCGCTACGTTCTCGTTCTTTGCGGTAGTCTGGTTAATTCTGCTGTTCGCCAAGGGGATGGGGCGGGGTCGATGGCTTTGGGTCACGTGGCCCATGGGTGCTGTCAGTCTGTTATCGCTTTACCTGGGGATGATGCTTACCGTTTGGGTGCGGTTGGAGGCTCATTCCCGGTCGGGGATATTCGTATTCGGCTTGGCTGTTGGGGTCTTCTGGCTACTGACACGCTGGTTTCCGAAGCTGTTTATTCAGAATCGAACTTCGCTGCCAAGCCCTTCTGCAGGCGCCATTTCGGAGTCCGTTGTTGGGCAACCTGTTTTGCAGGTAGCAAACCGGCCACGCTTTCCGTGGTTGATTCTTGAGTGGGTCATCGTGGCGACTCTCGGAATTGCGGTTCTGTCGAGTTTGGGTTTTGCTACCGTGTGGATAATGTCATACCTGCCGGCTCCGGGCGAGATTGGACCGCGTGTCTCTTGCGTGATTCGCACCCCTGTGGCAGAGAACGTCAAATACGTCACGATCGACGGCAAACGGGCGACACTCGAACCCGGCGGACCAGGGGAATGGAGAACAACGACGACTCAGGGAATACGCGAAATCTATGTTGCCTATGACAGCGACAGCGTATTGAATCAGGAACGATTCTTCACCACCACAGCCAACGTCGCTCCGGGACGAACAACCATCATCACAGCAGATCCTGTGATGGTGCGTTCGCTGATCCGACCGCCGGGCATTGAGGTGCCTCCTGCCATTCCAGACCTTGATAGCGCAGCGACATATTGAACATCAACGAATCGTCTATCATCGCCCCTCTTGATCTCACTCCCGTACCAGCTTGCCTGGCACGAGAGGAGGACTTGTCATTTGAACAGGACCCCTGCAGGCTCGCCCAGCAGGAGCCAACGTTTTACTGTTAGCAAACGTCTTCCCCGTCACCGCCTCACCGGTTGGCTTGTCCCACTGGAAGGGAAGTTTCAAGCGATGCCGACACCAATTTACAACATCCAGAATCTACAGCCTGCATTCCACCTTCGTTACACCTGGACAGGATGGCCGACGGATGGAACCCACTTTCCTACGCAGCCCGACGAGCCGTTCTTTCAGGAACGCGATAAGGCGTGGGCAACCGATTGCTTAAAACGCATTTCAACACAGTGGAGTGCTGATCAGATTCAGCTTGCGTTCTCAACCACTCCGTCAGTCTCACCAACGCTGTTCGTTGCTCGAGCCAAAGGTCGTCTGCAGCATGCACTGCGGCTCGACGGCACTCCTGTGAAGTTCAGCCGCAAAGTTTCGTTTCGTTCAATTGGCGACAATCATTGGTTATCAATTGGCTGTTCGTGCATGGATGCCTGATCATGTTCATATGGCTCTGCGAGGCAACCTCACGGAAAGTCCTGAGGAGATCGCTTTGGCAGTTATGAATAACACGGCCTATGCCATCGGCCAGAATGCGATTTGGCAGCAGGGCTTTTACGCGGGAACGTTCAGCGAGTACGATGTTCGGGCCTTGCGTGGCCGAGTTTGAAACGTCGCTTCCTGCCGGTCGAGCCGGCGAGGGGAGTCAGGTTGCGTGGTTCGCTTTCTAACTTGAAAGCTAACGCTCATGTCGGACAAGCCGACATGGGGCGTGGAGCCAGAGCGACAGCATTAATCAAAGGTACACGTTGATCCCAAACGAACACTCTGCCGACCTTCCTGTCTCACGCATTCTGAAACGCGTGTCTGAGGGCGAAGTCCGCGCGGCGGAGGAGCTGCTGCCACTGGTGTATGACGAACTGCGGCGACTGGCGGCAGCTCGCATGCGGAATGAGGCGACCGAACACACGCTGCAGCCGACGGCTCTGGTTCATGAAGCGTACCTGCGACTTCTGCGCAGCGAGCCTCAGACGTGGGAGAACCGGCGGCATTTTTTTTCGGCCGCGGCCGAAGCTATGCGAAGAATTTTGATTGAGCATGCACGCAGTCGAGATCGACTCAAACGCGGCGGCGACGCTCAACGCGAACCGCTGGTCGAGATCGCTATCAATCCGTCCGTTGATCTGTCAGAAATTCTGGCGGTGCATGAAGTGCTCGAAGAGTTCGAACGCCTGATGCCAGACAAGGCCGAACTCGTCAAGCTGCGTTACTTCGCGGGACTTGATGAAGCAACCGCGGCGGAGACGCTCGGTATCTCCCGACCGACCGCCTCACGCTGGTGGACCTTTTCGCGTGCATGGCTGTTTCAGAAACTGTCCGAACGAAACGCGAGTGACCAGCTTTAGGCGGTTCACTCGGTGTGATCTGAAAAGTCGAGCCGGTGTGATCGTTTCCTTCGGCAAAGTCTCATTGCGAGTCGAAGTCATCCGGTTTTACTCAGTCGACGCAGCCCTTTTGCGATTCCGAGTGCGAGTGGCCCTGGAACAAGTTTAGGGTTTTCGCGGCAAGTGCCCTGGGGCATCTTCGATGACCTGCATCGCTGCGATGGAGCCTGCGCCGTGATTTCAGGAGTGTGAAGCAATCATGTCAAGACATTCTGGTTTTTCCAGTCTGTTCTGATGACCGGCTTGAGATCACCTCGGCTTTTCCTCATTGTCCCGGTTAACGAGAAATATCATGCCACGGAAACGTCTTTCTTCGTTTCTTAACCTGTTCACTTTCCCGTTCAAGCTGAAGAGCTCGACTCGCCGACGCGGAGCCCGCAGTCAGTGGTCGGGAACTCAGACGCCCGCACTTGAGTCACTGGAAGCACTTGAAGATCGCACGCTCCTCAGCGTGTCCGTCACACTCGCAACAACATCTCTCTCTGCAGCAGAGACAGAGATCACAATCACAGGCACGGGCTTCGATCCCATAGTCTCGAACAACACCGTGGCGTTCAACAAAGGCGCTGAGGGCATCGTCACGACAGCGACGGCCACTTCGCTTACCATATCGTTTACCACGGAACCAACTTCGGCCGGTAACCTCACCGCCGTTGTGACATCGAACAGCGTTAGCAGCGGGTCGCCGGTTCAGGTAGCGACTGTGATTCCGGACGTGATCTCCAACTCAGCGACTCTGCCCGCTGATGCAGCCACGATCGTAATCTACGGCGATGGCTTTGACACAACAGCCAGCAACAATACCGTGACGTTCAACAACGGAGCCGCCGGCACCGTTGCATCAGCCACCGCAACTCAGATGACAGTCACACTCACGACGGCCCCTACAACGGCCGGCCCACTGAATGCGACAGTCACAACCAACAGTGCCGCCGGTTCGGCCACACAGGTTGCCACCGTTGCTCCAGTGATCACCAGCAGTACAGCAGCATTGTTGGCCAACAGCAACTCGGTGATCATCGCAGGACTCGGTTTTGATACCACACTTGTCAACGACAGCATCACATTCGACAACGGAGCTGTTGGTTCAATCACCGCCGCCACAGCCACATCGCTGACAGTCAACCTGACGACTCGTCCCGAAACCGCCGGAAGTTTCTCGGCAGTCGTCACCAGCAACGGAATCAGCAGTGGTGCTCCAGTGCAGGTGGCACTCGTCACTCCAGTCGTTACGGCCGCAACCAGTCAGGTTGCCGCCAATGCATCGACAGTAACAATCAGCGGTTATGGCTTTGATCCCGTTGTCTCCAACAACAGCGTATCGCTCGGTATTGGCGCAGTGGGAACGGTCATATCGGCGACGCCGACATCCATAACGGTTTCGTTCTCCACTAAGCCCACGAAAGCGGGCAGTCTGACCGCAATTGTTACAACCAACAGTCAAACCAGCGGTAGCGCCACTCAGGTGGCATCAATCACTCCCGTGGTCACCAGCAGTACAGCCAGCATCGCGGCCAATGCGTCGTCCATTGTGATCGCAGGTGTGGGATTTGACACGATCCCGGCCAACAACACCGTCGTCCTGAGCAACGGAGCAGCAGGTACAGTAACCGCAGCCACTGCGACATCGATCACCGTTGGGTTTGACACATCACCCGCCACGATGGGCAGCCTGACGGTCATTGTTACGACAAACACCATCGGCAGCGGATCGGCCGTGCAAGTGGCGACAGTCAAACCTGTCGTGACCACCAGCACTGCCAGTCTGGACGCCAATGTGGCGACCATGACTATCAATGGTTTTGGGTTCGACTCGGCCACGCCCTCAAATAACACGATTCAGTTCAACAACGGAGCTGTGGGTACAGTCACGGCCGCCACAGCGACGACTTTGACTGTCAGCTTTTCGACGAAACCGAAAGCCGCCGGAAGCCTCACGGCCATCGTCACTACCGCCGGCCAAACCAGCGGCGCTGCGTTGCAGGTTGCCAGTGTGAAACCAGTGATCACCACCAGCACAGCCACGTTGTTGGCCGATTCTACAACGCTGACGATCAGCGGTTTCGGATTCGATCCAATTGCCTCCCGCAACACGGTCAGTCTCAATAACGGTGCCCTCGGAACGGTGACCTCCGCTACGAACACTTCACTGACAGTCACATTTTCCACTCGCCCGGCGACGGCCGGAAGCCTGACAGTTATTCTGACGACCAACAGTCAGAGCAGCGGATCGGCAGTCCAGGTCGCCACGGTGAAGCCAGTCGTCACCATCGGCACAGCCACGCTGCTGTCCAACGCAACAACACTGACAATCACCGGTTTTGGGTTTGACCCGATCGGCTCCAACAATGCAGTCGTGTTGAATAACGGAGCTGTGGGAACAATTGCATCGGCCACCGCCACAACACTGACCGTGACGCTTACGACCAAGCCGTCGCAGGCAGGCAGTCTGACAGCAATCGTAACCACCAACTCCCAGTCCAGTGGAACTGCTGTGCAGGTTGCATCCGTCAAGCCTGTTGTACTCGCGAATGGTGGAAACTTGATGGCCGCCAGTGCCACAACGCTGACCATCATCGGAACTGGCTTCAGTACAACTGCTGTCAACAACACCGTCACGTTCAACAACGGTGCCATCGGAGCGGTCACGGCCGCAACGGCAACAACATTGTCGATCACATTGTCCGTTCGCCCCACGATCGTGGGAACTCTGTCGGCGATCGTCGTCAGCAACAGCGAAACAAGCGGTGCAGCGGTGGTCGTGGCGACAGTCATGCCATCGGTCACCGTCAGCACTTCCAGTCTTGCGGCTGATGCCAGCTCGTTGACAATCACGGGTGTTGGCTTCAGTGCAACGGCATCTCAGAATATCGTCGTGTTCAACAACGGAGCCGCGGGAACCGTTACGGCCGCGTCAGCCACATCGCTGACTGTCACGTTCTCCACAAAGCCAGCAAATGCCGGAGTTCTTACGGCAATCGTGACTACGAGCAGCCGATCCAGTGGACGAGCGCTTCAGGTCGCCAACGTAACT
>QWOO01000310.1 GCA_003669615.1 Planctomycetota bacterium | reverse complement strand
CTGCCATGAGTGTACCCAAGCCGCGATGGTTCCAGCTTTTGCAATGCCTGTCCTACCAGATCCAGCAGTTTCTGCTTCAGATTGTTGTAGTAGTTCTCCGTGTGTGAGACCTGTTCGGCTGCAGCGCCATAAAGTGAGGCTTTGCTGGCTCGAAGTTCCGGGCCACAATGAGTGTGCGATGCATTCATCAGCAGCGATTCATGTGCCAGCTGGTACTCCCGAACACATTCCTCCTGCAACCATTCTCGCAGGTCGCGCGGAATACTAATCAAATCTGTCGTGAGGAAGACGATTCTGTTGCCAGCCGGATCTTCAAGAGCCAGCGCTTTTGCAAAGAGGTCGTGGACTTTGCCTTCTGAAGGTTTGTTTCGGGAAGCGTATCCGGCCATCCACATCGATTGCCCGGGAGTGACAATGACTGTGGCCACGCCGGACTTCCAGAGCTTTTCTTCCGACTTGGCTACGCTCGACAGGCTTGTCGCGAGAATGATCAACGTGAGTGAAACTGTCGACAGGTTTCTCATCGTACGAATCCCCTAAGCTGTTCTTTCACAATTCCGCGTTTGAGGTGGAAGTGTCTTTTAGCCTTCGGGGTCCCGAGCGTCCAGGCGTTGCTGTTCCTGTATTTCAAATCCTGTCAGGCGCCGATTGGTCGGAAGATCTGCTTCATCGTCAGGAAGTTGTCTTTCCGTGACTGTCCGCTCTTTGCCGCTTTCCGCTGACCTTTTTCAATTCACTCGGCAGATCATAACTTTCAGATATTCAGTTTCCGGACAGGTGACGCTGACCGGATGATCGCCCGGCTGGCCACGGTTCTCCAGAATTTGAATGTCACGTCCGGTCACGCGAGCAACTTCCGCCAGCATCTCCTGAAACTCCGCGCGACTCACCAGCCCGGAACAGCTGCAACTGACCAGAATTCCGCCCGGCTTCAGAACCATGACTCCCAGTTGGTTGAGTCTTGAGTAACCTGTGATCGCTCGGTCCATGCCGGTGCGAGTTCGGGCCATTCTCGGTGGATCAAGAATCACAGCGTCAAACAAGGTGCCCTGCCCGACCATTCCTTCAAGAGCAGGACGAACATCGTCTCGTTTCCAGCGGCAGCGGTCGGAAACGCCATTCATTTCAGCGTTCGCTTTTGCAAGGATCAGTGCGGATTCAGACGAGTCTATCCCCAGAATCGACGCCGCCCCACCCAGCTTCGCCGCAGTAATTCCGAAGCCTCCTGAGAAGCAAAATGCGTCCAGGACGTTCGCACCTTTCAAGTAGCGGCTGACTGCAACTCGGTTATCACGCTGATCGAGGTAGCAGCCGGTTTTCTGTCCCTGCTGCACATCGACGCCGTAACTGACGCCGTGTTCATGTATAAACAGAGGTCGAGGCGGTTCCTGCCCGGCGATCAATCCATCGACAATGTCCAGACCTTCCGCTTCTCGCATCCCTTTTTCAGTGCGCAGCCAAATGCCTTTGGGATTCAGCTCTTTCTGAAGTGCCGCGATGATCGGTTCTCGGTGCTGATACAACGCCAGACTTGTGAACTGGACCAGCAGGTAGCCACCATAAAGATCGACGGTTAAACCCGAGATTCCGTCGGCTTCGCTGAATATCAGTCGGCAGCCTGTGGTCGGTGAATTCAGATCAAACAGGCTGCGTCGAGACGCGACGGCCTGCTGAATCAGGGGCTCCCAGAATTCTGCATCCAGAACCTGCTCGGGTCGCCATGAGTAAAGTCGTACCAGAATACGGCTGACAGAATTGTAGAGCCCCCAGGCGATGAATCGGCCTTCAGAGTTCATCAGTTTGACTGGTGTGCCTGGCGCGATCTCTTCTGCTTTAGCACCCTTGATATGATCAACGGCACCTGCAAAGACCCACGGATGGCGTCCGAAAAAAGGCTGGGCGCGACGGTTTCGAATAACGATTTCAATCGCAGCCGGGCTGGGGGCAGAAGGATTGCCCGAGCCCGCATTTCCTCCGGCAGGTTCGTTCAATGCAGAGGATACTGACAGTTCAGGATCGGACATTTCGGTCGTATACTTTCAGAGATAAACAGATGGCACAGATTCCTGCGCCCAGAGCGTGTGACTGTGCCGGGATTCAGGCTGCTTCGCAAATCGGAAGCCCGGCTTAAAAACGGGGCCAGCTAAGAATCGCCGCGCAGAATTCGATGTTCCATTTCTTCCAGATAGGCGAGCAGCCGGTCACGTTCATTCGCGAGATGGCGGACTCGCAGGAGTGAACGAACGCGAGTACGCAGTTCCAGTCTGTTGACAGGCTTGGTCAGGAAATCATCGCAACCTGCATTGACTGCTTTTTCAATGTCACCGGCCTCATTGAGAGCGGTCACAACGAGGACAGGAATGCCTCGCTTTGCAGGGTCGGCCTTGATCTGGGAACAAACTTCATAGCCGCTCATGCGTGGCATCATGATATCCAGCAGGATCAGGTCCGGCTGCTGCTGCTCGACCAATTGCATGGTCTGCTGCCCATCAGACGCCATGATGATCTCGTACCCTTCGTCAGCAAGGTACGCTTCCAGTAACTCTCGGTTCTGCTGGATATCATCAGCGATCAGAACACGTGAGGAAGAGATGTTAATGTCCGATGTCTGCATGGTTCAAACGATCCGGTTCCTGGAGATTCGCTGGCACAAAGATCACAACGTTGAATGGCAGCGTATCGCTTTCGCAACAACAAGTGAGGCAAAGACTACTCAGCAGGATCCTGCGAAAGCGATAGGTAAACCGGCAGTATAGATGATCGACGGCCTCTGGAAAACGCAGTTTGAACTGGGCCGGTTTCCCGCCCTGTTGTCAAATTGAACCTCAATTCCGATTCCCGTTCCGTTTCTCTGTCTCCGATCTGAGTGAAGCGGTTCACCTGGCTGACAATTCGCGGAAAAATGCAGGGTGTTTGCCTGAATTTCTCTGAATGACCGTAATGGAAAATGGTCCGTGGAGGTGCTGGACGGATTCCGCCTCGCTTGCCGCTGACACCATTGTGGCATAACGGCAAGGGGCGGATTCCAACTGCTGTTACGAAACGCAGGTCGCCGTTTCGACTAAAGAAGGCCTTTCGGCATAGTGGCAAATAACTCATCAAGTTGGAGCAACTCCAGCGAAGACTCATGCGGTACCGTGGACCGATTCGTCTCCTTTGCCACCGGAGAAGTGGCTGCCAACGTCGATGAGTTGAATGAAGCCAAGCCAGATCGTGTTGAATTGCTGCCGGTCGCGTTAGAACTAACGCCAGACTTAGCAACAAGTTTGCCTGGCGCGTCGACAGGCTTTGTCTGGCGGATCGGTGGTCTGGCCTGTGCGGTGACTGCGATCGATGAATTGGCAGTGGGTTGAGAATGCGTCGGCGGAGTTTTTGTCCTTTCAGACGGTCTCGTCGGCCCGGGAGTTTTTCGCGAGGGCTTTGATGGGACGGGTACTGAAAGATTGATCCGTTCGAAATCATCGCCCCTGGTGATTGCCACTTTTCGACTGGAAGCGAGAATTGTGCCGTCAGCTTTCGTCACCTGAATTCTATAAACCCCCGTTCGCAGATTTTCCATGACACCGAATTGATAGTGGCCTCGCCTGTCGGTCGTTGTGGTCGCTGCAATTGTATCGCCGTCGGTATTGATCAGGCTTACTGTCAACTTTGCAACGGGCGGTTCCTTCCGACTGGGTTTTCTGTCCGCATTGAGCTCCGCTGTGACATCGCCTGCGATTCCCGCTTTGAAAAAGAATGCGTTTTGCTGAACGGAATTTAGTCTCGTATTGCGTTCGATTATGTCAGACAGTGACGTCCGCTGCAGCTGAGCCAGTTGCCGGCCTGAGAACTGATTCTTATACCAGAACCGATCACCGTCACGAAGCTGTGTGAATTGTTCCGCAATGATTGCCTGAAATGTGGCGCCGAGGCTGCTTCCTTTAACGTGATCTTCTGCCAGGCCTCCGACCCAAAGGTCGATATCGTCAACGGACTTGTAAAGCGTCTGGAGTTTTTCCTGAAGGGCCACATCCGAAGTAATCTCTGCGAAGCTGGTGACGCTGGTCAGGCCGATGGCTTCACGAGTATCATTGTAATCGGCTAGTCCATGATCGCGCCCGCGCTGGATGTTAAGGCTGGCGAGGTCAAGACCGCCCGCGCCTGGCGGACCAAACAGGAAATTGCGAACTCCGTCGACAACCTGTGTATCCAGTTCGGAAGATGGATCCGCAGTCAAATACTTCAGGACGGAATCAATGCCGTTCTGAGTGACGACGGACGGGTTGAAGAACGCCTGACTGAGAGTCACTCCATCGCTTATCGGCAGACCGTTGTTGTCGAAGAACTCAATTTCGTCACCCAGGAGACTGTGTCCGAAGCGAAAAGCGGCAGTTGCAAATTCGTTACTGATTCCCGGATTCACGGTTGAATCATAACCTTCATATTTCTCTATGGCTCCCCGCCCCATCAGTGATGGCAACCATTCGTTGTAAGTCACCGCCTGGATCTCGGCGACAACGATCGAACGAGCGGCCTGAAAGAGGGCTTCATCTGACAGCTTTGGATTTGCCGCCGCGATTTTTGCAGCCTGATAATTGTGTTCACGCACAAACACAGTCTGCAGGGATGTCAGCCCTGGATTCTCATTGACTCGCACATCACCTGCCTGAAACATGCCATCTTTGTCGACAGGAAGAAGGTTGCCTTCACTCGTTTTCATCAGACCGCCCGCGAATGTGCGCAGGGAAGATGCGGTCGTTGCGTCAGATCCATAAATCATCGAGCCGTCGAGAAATGCGGTGATCTCATTGATCTGCTGGCCCGGATTTTCTTCACTTGTGCCTGTGGCGGAGTCCATCGCCGAACGCATGGTGTCAATCGTTTTTGTTCCGGTGCTTTGGGGATCGAAGTAGCGATCTCCGGCTGGCACAGGAATAGACATTTTGTCTGTTGTGCCCGATTTGGTCAGCGTCATGTCATGATCTATAAACTGACCCCACGTATAAATCATCGCCGACATCAGCCGATCACTGATCACTGTTTTGCCATTGCTGTCGGAAACGGAGTTGCTGATCTCGCGAGCGCCGGGTCTGTCTTCACCTCCCACGGCAGAAATGCTGTCTGCATATTCAGCCTCAGCAAGTCTTAGAAATGTTTCTTCCGTACTTCCCCATTGAGGATGTACGTTGTTGTTTCCCACACCATCGATCGGAGCCGCAGACAGCAGCACTCTTGGCTCCGAACATTCGGCAGAGAGCGACATTGAAGAAGGGTTCATGCCGCTGCTTCGTCGACGCGAATGTTTCTGTGAACTGTGAATCATGATCTTCTCCTGTCAGGAAACCACGGAAAAAGCTCAGGCGGTCCGGCACTCCGCAGAGCTGGAATGACGCGAGATGAGTCATGCGGCAGAAACAGTTGGCCAGGTTTGTCAGTGCCCCATCTGGAAGTGAAACGCGAGACTCGCATAACATCCGCTGACGATTTGAAAAGATTTTCGTCAACGCTTCGCCCGTCTTCAGGTTGCCTTCAGGTTGACTGAGAACTGCTCCATTTTGATGCAGTGTGTAGCAGGAAAGCGTGAACGATTGTGGTCGTGGAGCAACGGTGCGTGGCAAGGTTGACACATTGCGACCATCCCAAACACGCAACTTCAAAACTGACGCATCGGGTTGGAATAGTCGCAAACACGCAACTTCAAAACACGGGCGGCGGAGGTGATCACTTGCAACAGCGTCACTGCGGGGCGTGAAAAGCGCTTGCCCGAATAGCGCCCCGTCACTTCGCTGGCGACTCGTCAGGCTTATTTGGGGAAACGAGTGCGGGGTCAGATTCCGGTTGTGGCTGTGCTGAATCTTTGGGGCTCACTCCAAACCAGCCGGCGATATCCAGTGGGATCTCCAGACTATCGGCCTGTTTCTGAAGGGCCTTGTTGATGCGGTCCGCAAGATCTTTGTTTTCCTTTTTGATTCGCAGCTGAAGGAGCTCTTCAGTAAGTTCGCCGATGCCGTGCACCGCAGTTCCTTTTACGTGACTGATGCGGTGCAGGCGAAAGTTGTCCAGTTTGGCGGCCGCGTGAATCACCCGCGGGATAAAGCGGAGACGAGTACCTTTCTCCGTTGTCAGGATTTTGGATTTCACGTCCAGAGTGGTTTGCAGGCTGAGGTTGACTGAAGCCTCCGCGCTGACGCTCCACAGCATTACACCGTAGTTCCATTGCTGTTGCCGGCCATGAACATGCAAACTCGCGGCCAGCTGAACTTCGTACCGTCGCGTGTCGATTTCCGGGTCGGGCAGCTGAGTTGTTCGTAGCACAAAAGTGTTTTCTGGGTCTACAAGTTCCCCGGACCCTTTGAGCCATGAACCATGGTTTACCATCTTCCAGCGTCGACTGGTCTTGATACGTCCGTCGTCAAAATCGACGTTCAGGCCGGACGGAATTCGCTTTTCATCGCCCCAGCCGTTCTCATCGTCAAACTTTGGAGGAAGCAAAAGCAAAGCCATGCTGCGGATGAACTCCACGCCCTCAGCTGGAAGTTCTCGCCGCTCTCGATTCGGATGCTGGAAGGCCGGCTGAATGGACGGTTCTGCCACGCGCGGCGCGTCGGGGGGCTGAGGTTCCGGAGGCACATCTTTCTGATTGACCTGAGCAACAACGCAAATGATCGTCACTAAGAGATGAAGCAAACGACAGTGCAGCATTCCTGATTCCTTCCGGCAGCAATTGTAGCAGTCTGCAGCGAAAGAACAGTTCTAATTTTGCAGGTGAAGGACGGCCGGCGAAGGTCAAAAAGAACAAAACACAACTTGCCGGGTTCGGTCGTACGTTCGTATTTTCTCATCACACACAGGGTTTGATGTTAAAGACTAACGCGAGTAAGGACCGGTCGTCGTCGCAGTAGAGCCAGAAAATTCGCGGCTCAGGCAGTCACTAATCACCTTGAGTGCCGCTGTGATTCCATCGGAATTGACATCCAGATGTGTCACCGCGCGCAGGCGTTGTCCGCCCATTGGCCCGATCAGTACGCCCTGCTCTTTCATTGCCGCACAGAACTGTACTGCAGTGCCGAGCTCAGGGGCCACTTCAAAGAATACGAGATTCGATTCTACCAGAGACGTGTCACACTGAAGACCGTCCAGAGCGGCCAGGCCGTCTGCCAGTTGCTTTGCATTTTCGTGATCTTCCTGCAGTCGAGTGATATTGTTTTCGAGTGCATAGATGACTGCTGCGGCAACGATTCCGACCTGCCGCAACGCTCCGCCGAAAAGTTTTCGAATGCGGCGAGCGCGTGCGATGTCTTCGATGTTGCCGATCAGCATGGATCCCATGGGACAACCTAATCCCTTGGAGAAGCAAACGGAAATAGTGTCGAAGCATTCTCCTGTCTCGGCTGCCGTATATCCTCCGGCTGTCATCGCATTAAAGATGCGGGCACCATCAAGATGTCGTTTGAGACCATGGGAGAGAGCCCATTCGGAAACTCGCTGCAGCTGCTCCAGTGGATAGACGCGACCGCCGCCGATGTTGGTTGTGTTCTCCATGCAGACGAGTCGTGTGCGAGGGTAGTGCTGATCATTGCTTCGAATCTTGTCCTGCAGCACCGGCACATCCAGAAACCCGCCGGGCGATGCGATTGTCCGCACCGTCACACCACTGAGAGCAGCCGGAGCGCCGCCTTCAAACAGCGAGATGTGTCCGGTCTCATTGATCAGCAGCTCGTCTCCCGGAATACAGTGAACCCGCACCCCCATTTGATTGCTCTGCGTTCCCGAGCACGCGAAGACAGCCGCCTCGCGGCCAAACATTTCGGCCACCATTTTTTCCAGTCGATTGACCGTTGGGTCTTCGCCCAACATGTCATCTCCCACCTCCGCATTTGCCATAGCCTGCCGCATTGCCAGCGAGGGGCGAGTGACGGTGTCGCTGCGGAGATCAATGAATTTCACGGCAGGAACTTTCAAAGAACGGGAATGGGCCATAAAAAACAAGCAAATTCGAGCGGCAGACTGTACTTCGGCCGGGCGGTGGCTTCAATCAGGTGCGTGAATGAACTTCGACGTCTTCTTGACGAGCATTTGATGTGTCCCGCCGGCGAAGCCCTCGGACGACAGTCGGCTCGGAAAATTTGCCTCTCATTGCTTACAATTCAACCATGCCACCACTCGCTATTACCACAATTGACTGTCGCAAGGGCGACGCCAGGCAGCTGTTTCGCGAACTGCGAGACAAACTCAGTCCGCGTGGCGACGTTGTCTCAGAAGCCGGACGCCAGCGTACCATCGACCTTTTCGGTGAAGCCCTGAGTCCGCGCGAAGTCGTTCGGCGAATCTGCGGGGACGTCCGTGAACGCGGGATCGAAGCGGTCCTTTACTACACGTCGAAACTGGATCGAAAGGATCTGACCCCGGCGACTGTTCGAGTCACACAGGCGGAACTTGAGGCCGCTTCCGAAAAAGCATCGCCCGAGTTCCTGAACACTATTGGGCAGATTCGTCAGAATATTTCAGAATTCCAGCGGGCCATTTTGCCGAAGGATGCGCGAGTTGTTCGTAAAATTGGCGGTGAAGTTGTCGAACTGCGGCAGCGGTATCTGCCAATGAAACGCGTTGGCATCTGCGTGCCTGGCGGAGCAGCCGCGTATCCTTCCACAGTTTTGATGACGGCCGTGCCTGCGATCACCGCGGGTGTGAAAGAGATTGCAGTCGTTGTGCCGCCAACCGATTTCGGTGGCTACAATGTCGACATGCTCGGCACGTGCCATGAGTTGGGGATTAAAGAAGTGTACCGCGTTGGAGGCGCGCAGGGCGTCGCGGCTTTGGCCTATGGCGTTTCCGGAATTCCGCGAGTCGACAAGATTGTTGGTCCGGGAAATTTGTTTGTGGCGCTGGCGAAACAGCATGTTTTCGGTGACGTGGATATCGACAGTATCGCAGGTCCCAGCGAAGTGATCGTACTGGCCGACAACACCGCGCGGGCCGACTTTATTGCGGCGGATTTGATTTCACAGGCCGAGCACAGTCCTGGCTCAGGAGTGCTTATCACATGGCATGAGCCGCTGATTGGAGCGGTGAAGGAAGCCCTGCAGAAGCAGCTGGGTGAACTTCCTCGAGGCGAACTGGCTCGACAGTCTCTGGAAGATTACGGAGCTCTGATACTGGCGGGTGACGAAAACGAAGCAGCGGAACTCACCGATCTGTTGGCACCCGAGCATCTGCACATTTCCATGGATGTGCCTGAGCGAATGCTGTCGAAGATTCAAAATGCCGGTGCCATTTTTCTGGGCCACTTTACCCCTGTCGCTCTGGGCGATTATATCGCTGGGCCATCCCATGTGTTGCCAACCGGCGGAACGGCAAGATTTGCTAACGGGCTCGCGTCCCCCGATTTTTTGAAGCGAAGTTCGATCATTCATTACAATGCGGCTGCACTCAAGGCTGACGCAGACCATGTCCGTCTCATGGCAGGCAAAGAAGGGCTAACTGCCCACAGCGCAAGCGTCGATATTCGAATTCGAAAACCGTAGCCGTATCCAGAGTCGTAGCCGGCAAATTCGGGCACGATCAGACGAGCATCGTGGCGGTTGCTTTGCGAACGTCGTGCGCAAATTCATATGGAGCGGTTGATCGCCCAGCGACCATGTTGCTCCATTTGCCTGTTCGGATCCCTCTGAAATTGGCGTGAATGCCGTCTGCATGCGTGTTGTTTACGCATGCAGAGGCGGCGCGGAATATGCGATGTCCTCGTTTCGTAAACCAATTTTGTATTTCGAAACAGGATCGCCGCAATGGATTCACAGAAAACGTCTCTCAAATGCCTGCTGTACACCATGTTGGCCGTGGTAGCAGGAATCACCTCGGCAGGTTGTGACCGCAAGGAAAAAGTAATCGACATCGAGACGCCCGGCGGGGAAATTGAAGTCGAGCGTTCCACGGGCACCGGCAAAGTTGATGTTGATGTTGATGTCGACGTCAGATAATCGTTCAAAAGACAGGAATACGCCGGCGCGGAAATCGCCCGAACTTCTGCTATCATCAGGCCTGCAGTGAAATTCGCAGGGGCCATTGCTTTCCAAATCGCATAGATTTTGGATATCGCGTTGATGGCTCTGCAGCCTG
>QWOO01000077.1 GCA_003669615.1 Planctomycetota bacterium | reverse complement strand
TCAGTTCCTGCAGAAACCGTTTGAAGTCGCCACACTAATTGACAACATTTGCCGTCTGCTTGATATCGAGCAACTGCAGTCGTAGTCACTTTTGATCACGAAATGTCAGTTCACTGCAGCGGTCGTCCTCAAGGCGACCGCTTTCTTTTTGTCCATTGCGTTGCGTCTCCATGTCACCGCACTGATATTTGTCGCTTTCGTGCGATGAGTCTGACATGAGTTGGCCCAGCCAGATCGTTGTGAAAAGGTTGTTCGGTGATTTCTTCTGACGCAGGCCGAAGCAGCGGAGTTGATATAACGCAGCGACTTCTTGTCGCCATGACGGATTCGCCGGAATGGCAGGTTCAGGCAAAACGTCTGGTAGAACTGTGGCTTGTTTCTGCCGGCGCTTCTTCCGTGATTCTGTTAAGTCCGACCGGGCCTGATCAGATAGAAGTCTATTGCTGCCGAACCAGCACGGAAGGTTCCTTCCAAACAACGAAGGTGACGTTCGAATCGCCGTTTTCGATTCTTCTGAATATCGAATCCCTGATCCAGCTTGTAGCGGAGGCTGGGCTCATTGGTGGAATTCGCCCTGACGCTTTTCAATGGCTGGATCTGGCAGCGGTGCTGCTTGTTCAGCTTCCGGAAAGCGATGCCACGGAAAGAAAAGATGAACTCTGCAAACTTCTGACCACTGCCGCTCGCCAGCTGCTGTCGAGAGTTGTGGATCGGCCCTTATTGACTCCTCATCAGGACACTCTGGAGGCCATGGCGGAGTTTGCGGCCGGGGCCGGGCATGAGATTAACAATCCCCTGGCCAGTATTATTGGGCAGACTCAGCTGCTTCTGAAAAATGATTCGTCTGCTGAACGACGGCAGGCTTTCGAAACAATTGGAGCACAGGCGTGGCGTATTCGGGATATGATTGGCAACGCCATGTTGTTTGCCAGACCTCCACGACCGCAGGCGTGCCGATTCAATCTTGTGGAAGTCGCTCGTAAAACTTTGCAGCCACTGACAACGGTTGCCATCGACGACCACATTGAAATCAAGCTGGCAAGTACGTCCGACGTGATAGAGCTTGATGCTGACCAAAGCCAGCTGCAAACTTTGATTGTTCATTTCGTTCGGAACAGTCTGGACGCGATCACAGGAACGGGCCGCTCAGGGAAGATTGTGGTGACTCTTCGCGACGATCAGCCGGGCGCAGTTGAGATGTCTTTCTCCGATGATGGACCAGGTCTGATGACCTCCGAGACGCGGCGCCATCTGTTCAATCCATTCTATTCCGGAAGATCGGCCGGTCGGGGCCTGGGATTCGGACTCTGTAACGCCTGGCAGATTGCGCGGATTCATGGCGGGATGATTATTCACGAAAGCTCCGAGGATGGGGGCACCGTTTTTCATGTGGCAATCCCCACTGCAATCACGATACCCGCGCCAGAAAGTTCTGGCGAATAAAGGCGCGAGGCTTCGTGCGTCAACGAAGTTTCTTGTCACGACTCCGCCGGTTGAGTCAGTTGGAGTACATCAGAAGGCCGAGGTTGATTCCTTCGCCGGACGTATGATTTGTTGCCAGTCGAATGTAGCCCGGTGTTGACGATGTCTTCTGAACGTGAGGACGACCGGCCGGAACTGTGATCGTCAGAATGTAGCGATGGACGCTTCCAGACGGCTCTCCCAGCGGTGAAATTGAGGCTGACACGAAAGAAGGGTCTGTCTGGGACTCGGTAATTTTGAACGGTTCACTCATTTCTTTCTCATCCACAATCAGCAGCATCTTCGCTTCCCTGCCCTGTGACGCAGGAAAGGAGCCGAGTTGAAGCTGCAGCGAATCTCGATCAAACAAAGAACCTGCCATCTGCTGGAGTTGTAATACACCCTGTTTTCGTGCGGTCACCATGACCTTCAGAGACTCTTCCGTTTGAGCCAGTTTGATCTGCACTTCTTCCTGAAACAAACCTGCTGGAATGTCGCTGGCCACCTCAACGTTGAGTACGTAGCCGCTGACATAGCCTTCCGACTTCATTTCGAGCGTCATGGGAGCCGGTGTCACTAGGACCTTTCCCGACGGGCTTGTGATAGAAATAATCTCCAGTTTTTCATGAACCTTCGACCCAAGTGTGGCAGTCATTTTCCCCGGCTGCTCGCTGTAAACGTTTCCTACACCCCACACCTGCGGCAGCATTTCGAATGGCATTTCGATGGCGCCATGCACGGCGTATTTGAGCACAGGATTCTTGGGGTCGTTGGTATAAACATCGCCCCCGTGACGAAACTGTCTGTCTGGAACCTCGCCCGCTTTCCAACTCATGACAAGAGTTACCGACGCGCCTGGCTTTACGACTGCTGACTTCTCGGACTTCTCGGAGGAACCAGCAAATCCAAACTGAGTGCATTTGCAGGTCGTGTTACCGGCACCCAGCAGCAAGTCGGCTTCGCCTTCATTGACGAGCACGAACTCATGGGTTTTCTTTTCACGCACCTGCATGCGTCCAAACGGAAACGTCACACTTTTGGCCATCACACGCGGCCACGGACCTTTTTTCGAGGGCACTGGCATGTCCTGAGCGGCTGTCTTTGACGCAGCAGACACCAGATTGGGCTTCGCCTTGCCGGCCTGCAAATTGGAAACGACAGTCAGTCCACCTGAGGTTGGATCCGGCTTTTTGAACAGGTAAGCACCAATCGCAATAGCAACAATAACAAGAGCACCAGCACTCAAAATTCGTTTCATCACCATCTCCCGCCAATCGCGGTTTTCGAAAAATCAGTCCTGGCAATCGCGAGCACGACGCTCAGGGCAGAAGGATTTTAATTATGGATCTACACTGACGGCTACAGACTTTAGCAGACGGACGTCCGCCTCAGCCAGGTAACGATCCTGATGTCCCCACGCACGGTTAATCTGCTCCAGTCGCATTGCCCGTTGAGCCGCCTTTGAAGCAACCTGCCCCCAGCGTTCTTCCGAGGCCATTCTGCAAAGGCGAACAAGTCGCACCCAGTCTTCGACAGAAGATGGGTACATGGACACGACCTGCTGTTGAGTCACGATAGATTCGTGCACTAGTTCTTCCTTATCGAGCATTTCACCGCCCAATGCCAGACATTCGGCCTTTAGTCGGTGTGCGAAACTACTGCGCCGGTCTACAGAAATCAATAGTTCACAGTCCTCGAGTGATTCTGCCAGTTGACTTGTCGCAGAAAAGCTCGTCTTTGAGACATCATTCCTGCTTGCGTCAGCTGGATCTTCGGGGCTGTCTTCAGAAATCTGTCGTTCTTTCAGTCTGTACGTCTGTAGCTCGGCAATTCGTTGGCGAGGTACGGGTGCCAATCCATCAGATTCTGCTGCTTGACGACAGGCGAGCAACGCGGCTCGGGGATTCCGTTGCTGATGCATTAAATCGTCCGCCATGGTCAGGAACCTGTTTGTTTCAAAAACCGGTTTGACGCCGAAGAGAAAAGCTGCCGCAGCGAGAATCAACTTAAGGGCCGCGGAAGCCGTCAGGCTTAGTCGTTGTGTAAGGTTGATGGCGACGTTGTTGACAAACTTCGGAGACTCCGTAACGCCCAACGCAATGCACAGCAGCAGCAGTAGTGCGACAGCCGGCATGCTAAAACCTCCGGCGGCAAGTAAGTGGACCATCAAAGCCACCGCAGCGGCCAGACAGGTCGCTTTATCTGGAAAAAAGTCTGATTCCCGAGTTCGAAAGAATGTTATTGCAGCGCCCGACACGAGGCACAGAAGTCCGGGCGTCTGGTCGCTTAAAGAAGCACCCTCGAACCATTGACTTGCGAGATGGATTGCAAATCCTGACGCTAAACCAGAGACCACGACTGGCGAGGTAAGGGGTCGTTTCTTTGCAGGAGCAGCTATTTCGTCTACCACGGAAAAGGATGCCGCCAGCCGTCTGAGGACGATCGCGACTAACAGGAGCAGACCGCAGAGTCCGATCAGACCACTGGCCGCCCACGCCTCCAGCACAAAGTTGTGTGGGTCACGGATTTCTTCGCTGGATTCATCGGCTTTGAAAGGCAGATACGCCTGCCTGAAATTGCCTGGTCCTGCTCCAGTCAAAGGATGAGCCTTCAGCATTTCCAAAGTGCCCTGCCAGTAAAGCAGGCGGAATTGAAGGGAACGTGGCGATTCCAAAATGACTTGTTTGTCCAGAGTCCCCGTGGCGATCGCTGCCAGAACGAGAGCGACACCGGCAGTCACAATGCAAGTTCCCCAAATGAAGATCCGCCTCGCGCTGGCTGCGCGGCTGTGAATCACCACGACAAGCAGCAGTCCCACCGCAGCACCCGCCCAGGCTGATCTGCTTTTTGTGAGCAGAAGGCAGTAGCCAATCATCAGCATCGGCAGGACAGCAAAAATGTTTTTCTTCCACGATCGCATGCCGCTCGACTTCCAGGCCCCTGCGAACTGACCGGCCATGAGCACGAACGCAACGGCCAGGACTCCGGCCAAAGTATTCGCCAGAGAAAATGTCGCAAACGGTTCGCTGCTGGACAACAGTCGATTTTCCCAAAGCATTCGATCTGTACCACCCGTCGGAATTCCGCGTGCCTGCAACTCTGATTGGATTTCTGATGCCCGAATCGCTCCCGTCCCGTTGTGCTGGGCAATTGCCTGATCAAGCTGACCCCGCAAACCTCGATACCATTCCGCCTGTTCCGCGTAGAAAACATGGTGTTGCCAGATTCCGTACACAGATAAGCCAACTGCGATGGCAAGAAACACTTGAAGAAATTGATTCGACAGCAGTCGATCCTGCCCAAGTGTCCGAAATAGTCTCCATGCGGAAAAGATAGCCAGCCATTCCAGCGTCAGATTCACCGCCGCTCGGCAATCACCGTTGACATGAAACACCCCTGCCGTCGAGACGATATGACCAGTGGCGATCAATAGAACAGCGAAGTCAATCGCCGTGAAAGGAGCTTGTCTGGACTTTGCATCGGCATCGTTTCCGGCAAGAAGCAATCGCACACTGTGAACGCTCCCAAGAACCAGCCACAGCACAGCCAGATGCAGGCCACCTCCGTTCACAGCGTCTTCGGTCGGCCAGAGAAATTCTGCGGTTAGCAGTGCCAACGCAAACATGAGGAAAGAAATTTGCATCCAGTCTGTTTCTGCGACAATCGCTATTGCTGTACGTTTTCAAATCGTGACGGGTGATTAACGCCAGTTTTTTTAAGGCTCAGAGATCTGCTCGGCGATCGTTGTCTGTGCCGCTCGAACCTCCGTCAATGTTTCCTGCATTCCAATGACTGAACGGCGTCCGACTGTTTCCAGAATGGCGATGATCGCCAACACGCAGAAGATCAAGGCTACGACCAG
This sequence comes from Planctomycetota bacterium, assembly GCA_003669615.1. Taxonomy (GTDB): domain Bacteria; phylum Planctomycetota; class Planctomycetia; order Planctomycetales; family Planctomycetaceae; genus SXXK01. Next base: position 4,816 of record QWOO01000077.1, on the reverse strand, counting down.
CGTTGCTCCCGCCCAATCCGGTACTTTGTAAAGCAGCAGTCCACCAAGTCCCGTCATCGCTGTTGTTAAATGAATGGTCAGCACTGCATGCGCCGGACGCATTCCCAGTTCGACCAGTCGGTGCGAGAAATGACTTTTGTCACCATGAAACGGACTGCGCCGTTGACTGAGTCGTATAAGAATGACCGTGCAGAAATCGTAAAGCGGGACCGCCATTACACATAACGGTGCAAGCATCACATGGCGACTGCCGGTGCTCTCATAAAATGTGCCGGTGACCGTGAGAGTTGCCAGCAGAAAGCCAATCAGATTGCTGCCGCAATCCCCCATGAAGATGCTGGCTGGCGGCCGATTCCAAAACAGGAAACCCATTAGCGCGCCGGACAAAAGTACCAGTGGCAAGGCGACAGACATGGTCGGAGTGCGAACCATCACAACCATGATTCCGGCGAAAATCAACGAGGCGATTAAACCAATCCCCGCAGAAAGGGCATCCATATTGTCCAGGAAATTCATCGCGTTGGTCAGCACTAGAATCCACAAGACCGTCGCAGCAAAACCGAACCATGGCTGATCCACAAACACCGTGGCTCGAACACCTGCCATCACGACACCCACAGCAACCGAAAGCTGAAGGACGAGCCGGAACTTCCAGGACAGGTTCCAGCGATCATCGGCAAGCCCGGTCAGAAACAGTACGATCGCACCGATCGCAATAGACGACATCTGGATCAACCGACGAGAATCGTTGCCCAGCTCTGCGGCAATGTCCTGCAGCCCCTGAAACCGAGTGTGTTCACCCAGAAGACCGAAGATCGACAGCGCGAGAATGGGAATGAAGATGCCCACAAAAATGGCGATGCCGCCTCCGCGTGGAGTTGGCAGCACGTGAACTTTTCGATGACCGGGCAAGTCAATCAATCCGAGGGCCGGAGCCCATTTGCGAATCAGCGGTGTGACGGCGCACGCGAAAATCGCGGAGATGAAGAATCCGACAGATAAAAACTCCAGCATCGACGAGCCTTCAGGTCAGGGCGATTACGCAATAATTCCGCGTGTTGTACGTCGAAAGTCGCGGAAACCTACAGAAGAATATTGGAAACCTTGCAATGCGGGTCTGCCCAATTTCGCCCGTGGATTGGCTGGTCGTCATTTTGAGGTGACATCCCCGTCGTTCAGAAGCGATCAGTTTCGTGTTTGAAAGTTCGTCCGATCCATCGGCTCTCGAGGCAATCAAAAAAGCTCCGCCGGCAAGCCTGCGATGTAGAAAATGCAATCCTGGCAACTCGAGGCAAGGCAACGGGTTGCATTTTTAAGCGTTATGCGGTTCCACTTTGTAGTTTTGGCAGTCGCTACTAAAACGCTGTTGTGCAGGTGATAATTTGTAAGTCGTTCCAGGTGAACCACTTAGACGAAATCCAGATTCGTTGCCAAGATTTGGCGCGACAGTTGCGAATCAGTTACATCAGTTCGACAACAATCAGGCCAACGCCTGTCTCATTCAAGAGGGAGCGAGTGCGATGCGAATTCAAATGACACCTAAGACTGTCCGACGTATTCTGTCCGCTGACGGCTATCTGGACCTCGGAATGCCAGAAAGAGCTGTGGCAGAACTTGATAAGATCGAAGATGCCGGCCCGTTGGAAGGCCCTGTTCAGTTACTTCACGGGATTGCTCTAAAGCAGACCAATAATCACCGTGACGCAATCACTCATCTGGAAAAGGCCGCTCGTATCATGCCATCGCCAATTCGGCGGTTCGCTTGGCGAGAACTGGTCGACGCATACAAAGCTGTCGGAAGCGAAGAACTCGCGGCGATGGCACAAAAATTGGGTGGGGATGATGATTTTCAGCTGAAAATCGCCCTGCCGTTCGCGCAAATGACTTTGAATATTCCTGCGTCTCCAAAGGCTGTTTGACGCTTCGGTCCTCGCTCGCTGTGACACAATAAAGCTCCTTCCTCTGGGCTCTGCCATATTTTTTTGGCAGAGCCTTTTGCATTTCGGCAGAAAACGACGTCCACCGTCACTGCGCAAAACGGCTTTGCCGGAACGTAAAACTGAACAAATGCTCCAAAATGGCATTCGTGGCAGTCGGCCGGAAAGGTCTATGCTCAACCTCGTTATTTGCCGTATTCTTCTACTCAGGCAAAACATCTGTGGGCCAATCCGATGGCGTCAGCAGATGTTTTCGTAAGTGACCACAACAGGACCGAGCATGGATGGCTCGGCCATGTGCTTGCGTCGCCTCAGGAATGGAGTCCTACGGCCATGTTGCATCGAAGACGTTTTATCGCCGCGATTCTTAGTGGTGTTCCGATCAGTTTTGCTGTCGGATGTCGCAACCGCCAACATGCCCATGTGCTGAAGGACGACGACAAAGATATGGTGGGCAGCCACACCGCCGGAGCGGAAACGTGGAAACCGCTGATTGACGAGTCCGTCGCCAGAATGCTGGGACGATCGTGCGCCACAATTCAGCAGGCTTCCCATTCCACGGTCGACGGTAATGGGATGGCCGTGCGCCGAGTCTGCTTTGTCGGCGTGGAAAACCGCAGCGGTGAAGTCCTCGGTGATTTCCAGGAACAGATCTATGAACAGATTGATTCACGGGTCTCGCAGGATCCGCATTTTTACATGATCAGTCGTACCTACGTGGAAGCAGCACTGGATGAGTGTCGCTGCGAACCTCAAAGCCTGATCCTGCCAGAGCAGCAGCGTAAGCTTCAGGCGATTCTGGAAAAGGCCGAGCAGCCGTTCGATTATCTTCTGTTTGCTCGAGTCACTTCCGGGACCACAAACAGCAATGGGGATTATCAGCGCGACTACACGTTGACCATGGAGCTGCTGGATATTCACACGGGACAGTCTCTGAAAGAGTTTGCTGAGATTCGGAAGGGTTATCACAAGAGCCTCTTCGGAAAAATCAAGCACTACTAACCATCACTCCACTGGCAGTTTTCTGGCGGTCTGGTGGCGCGGACCGTGAAGCGAATTTTTCAGGCAGGTTTCCTGACAGAATCTCCCGATCATGGATCATGTAAGCGGCGGGATACGAAAGATTTCTTCTCAGCGTCGGCGGACTGCCGCTGCTGCCATCCTCATCGCACAGATATTTTGCACTGGTTGTCAGACGTGGACAAAATCCCACGAAGCCGCCATTTCCAGTTTTGGTTCCGGTGATCTTCAAGTCACTCAGACCGCACTTGAGAACTCGCAGAAGGCATTCCGTTCTGAGAAAAAGTTGCTGGAACTCGATCAGGGAGTCCTCGATCTGGCGGCCGGCGACGTTGATCAGGCGGAACTTCGCTTTCGCACGCTCCGCGACGAACTTGCGCACCTCGAACAGGCGGACGCAGCCGAACAGACTGCGTCGATGCTGACGGACAGTCGAGCGACCGCTTATTCCGGGCGCGACTTTGAGCGTCGCATGGTGCTAAATATGGCCTTTATCACCAGTCTGCTGGGCAAAGGACAGGATGCCTTTGCTTATTCCCTGCAAGCCTCCGAAGCGTCGACTCACAGACGCGATGCGATTATCGCTGCGGCAGAAAAAGCGAACTCAGGCGTTGTTGCCGAGAACGCTGAAGATCCGGCCGGACGTGCCACGCTCACTCCAGTGAGCTTTGCCCCGGCCCCGTCTATCGAACCGCGTTCTTCTCTCCTGGACCAGCCGTTAGCTCTGAGCACGTACCTTTCCGCGGCAGTGCAGTCGGAGAGCATTTCTCATCACCGTGAAACCGAGAACGCTCTGTCTGAACTGGGCTTTTGGAACTCGTCTTTCACTCAACAAAGTCTTGCGGCTGAGTCCGCTGCGGGTTTTGGTACTCAGTGTGAGGCCGGGAACGGGACGCTGCATATCATTGCTCTTGTCGGGAAGGCGCCACAGTGGGTTTCGGAATCAGCAGAAGCAACGTCAGCTGCGTTATTGATTGCCGATCGAATTGTCAGCATGGGGGGAAAACACACACTCCCACCGACGATTGCTGCCGTAAAGATTGCCCGACCACAACCTCAGCCGAACCTTCTGCCCATTGGCGCATTGAAATGCTCGGTAAAGCACGAGAACGCAGCTCCGGACGAAAAACTTCCGAATCTGTCATTCGCCACTGTTGTCAATCTGAACGAAGTTGCAGAGGCCTCTTATCGTGAACATCGCGATGAAGAGATCGCTCACGCTGTCGTGCGTCGAGTCATGAAAAAGGGGGCCGTCTATGTTCTGAAGGAGGCGCAGAACGTACATGGCAATTCACTGGTTGACCTCTGCATCAACGTTGCTGGTGTTGCATGGGAGGCCATGGAGAAAGCCGACACACGATCGTGGCGAATGTTACCGGCGCGGATTGATGTTGCCCGCATCGAGCTGCCAGCGGGAGACTGGACAACGACCATGCAACTCGACAATTACCAGTCGCCTCATTCAACTCAGTTGCTGCCCGTGCATATTCAGGACGGTCGCAATACCTATGTCGTGTGTGTCATTCCTGAGCACAGCATGGTGGGAAACGTACTCGTGGGCGGTGCAGACAGGGCGACAATTCCGGTGAAGTGAGGAATCACTTCAAACGTTCGAGTTGTGCATGGGTCTGCACGAAAATTCTGTTGGCTCATTTCCCGCGTTCCAAAGCCTTTTGATGGATCGCCTTCTGAGCTGCACTGAGTCGTTCGGGCCAGGTGAACCGCGGTGCACGGGCTGGATCATAACCCTGCAGATGGCCGTGCAATCGCAGATGTGGCTTTTCATATCGCAGCGATGTCTCGCCAAACACTTCGCGACAGAAGTCAGCAAGTTCAGGGTCGTATTGAATGAGCTCTTC
>QWOO01000048.1 GCA_003669615.1 Planctomycetota bacterium | reverse complement strand
GAAGCGTTAGCGAGGGAAATACGCAGACACTGGCGAAACGCCAGGACGCAGTCTCTTACTGACGTTTCGGATTGGGATAGTCGCAAACTCGCGACTTTAAAACGCCCGCAATTGCCTGAATGCTTGCCAGCTGATGTTCGAACGCACACGTCCTCAACGTCAGACAGTGGGCAATCTGAGGCCGCCGCGGGACCCAATCCGGGTCAGTTCGCATCAGGCAGCAGAGGTGTCGATGAAACCAGCGGGGGATTCAGAACGAGGCAGTTTGAGAGTGAATGTGGTGCCTTTGCCAATTTCACTTTCGACTCGAATTCGGCCCTGGTGAGCCTCGACAATCTTGCGGCACAGGGCAAGACCCAATCCCGTACCGCCCTGACCTCGGGCATCTGGCTTCTTGGTCGTATAGAACGACTCAAAAATGTGCGGCAGCTTGTCATGGGGAATTCCGCAGCCGGAATCACCAACAACAATTTCTCCCCAGCCCTCGGCCGGGTTATCACGCACGATGAGCTTCAGGCGTCCGTTCTCGCCCATCGCCTGACGAGCATTGACGATCAGGTTCATCAGCAACTGCTGAATCTGGCTGGCATTCGCTTTAGCCCAGACACTTTGCGACGCTTGCAGATCCACATTGATACGATGCATCTGAAGGTCTTTCTGGACCAACATCAGCACATCTTCCAGCAGCTTTTTTAAATCACAAGGCTCAATTCGATCGCTCGAATTCCTCGCGTAGGCAAGCATCCCGGTCGTGATCTTGGCAGCGCGCTGGCCGGCCGAAAGAATACGATCAAACGACTTGGTGCGAGTGGCATCGTCCGGATGACGCAGCCCCATTTTCGCGTAGTTAATTACCGTGGTCAGGATATTGTTGAATTCGTGAGTGATCGACGATGCCAGAGCACCCACGGAACTTAGTCGCTGAGCTCTCATCAGTTCTTCCTCAAGCACTGCGATTCGCTGTTGCAGTTCGAGGATTTCGCGGGCCTCATCCATTTTAACATTACCCTGCTTCGGTACACCGACGTTTCAGGTGACAGATCTTCAACGGTTGCTCCAGGCTCCGAAAGAACCTTTGGCATTCCGTTGAAGAATTTATCGACGCAACCCAAACTCTACTTGCGACTGACTGTAACGGAGAAATCCCACCTCTTCATAGAGGAGCTTTGTGCTCCGGAAACCAGCTCGGTTTTGTTGCATAAAGCGACGTGAACGGTCCCTTGATCTGCATGGGAGGCCGTTAAACAACTTGTGTGGAACTTTGCAGGCGGCTCCCAAACATTGGGAATCTGTCCGGCCGGAAAGCTCCAGACAACCTTTTTCAATACGCTGCCAGAACTTTCCAGCTTTTCAGTCGCTCAGGAGTCAACCGGGCTCGCTGTCCAGGCAACGCATATTTGCCGGTCTCGTCCGGCAAGCAACGAAAAAAGGGGATCGTGAGAGACGATCCCCTTCTGCATTCTCGAAAACAGTGGTCCAGACAATTCACATGAGTGACTGCTGGATATCAACTCCGTTGAACCACCTTTCCACTGAAATCCTCGTGCCGTATTCGTCGCTTACAGAGTACCTTCGGCAACCGGAGCCATTGCTGTTTCACCACAAGCAGCACCCGTTCCGCAACCAGCAGTACCACAAGCGCCGTTGCCGGCACATGGGTCACAGCAGGTCTGCACAGGGCGGCAGACAACGCGTGGAACGCAGCGTGTCATAGTGACACATACCTGGCGGGGAACGCACTTGGTGCGAGTGACCGTGCGAGTTTCGCAGACCTGACGGCAGACAGTGTATGGCACTTTGCGAGTGCAGGTCTGCTGAGTCATCGTGCAGGATGTATATGGAACCTGCTTTGTGCAGCAGGTTGTTACCATCTTGCAGGTCGTGTAAGGAACGCGACGAGTATTGCACTCTTCGGTCCAGTTGCAGGTTGTGTAAGGAACCTTGCGAGTGCAAGTCTGCTGAGTCATCGTGCAGGTCGTGTAAGGAACCTGCTTTGAGCATGTTTCCTGAACGAAGCTGCAGGTTGTGTAAGGAACCTGCTTGGATGTTGTAACAGGAACCTGACGGCAGATCGTGTAAGGAACCTGCTTGTGGCAGACTTCCGGAACCATCTTGGTGCAGGTCACAGTCTTCTGAACAACCTTTGGAACCCACTTCTTGCAGCAAACAGTGCGTGATGGGCACTGAACGCAGACGGTCTTTGTGCAGCATGGGTTGCACGGGTCAACCACACACTTCTTCACGATCGGACCAGGAATGCACTTCGTTTCTGTGATCCATTCGCCGCAGCAAACGTCCACAGTGTGACATTCAGTCACCGGCTTGCAGACGGTGTAGCACACGTCTTTGTAGCAGGTTTCTGTTTCTGTCTTGTACGTTGTGCAACAAACGGTCTTGTAGCAGGTCTGGTACACTGGTTTGCAGACGTTGTAGCAGACGGTGCGGTAGCATGTCTGATAAACGGGCTTGCAGACGGTGTAGCAAACATCGCGGTAACAAGTCTGGTACACAGGCTTGCGAACGCGGCAGGTGACGTCGCGGTAGCAGGTCTCATAGACCGGCTTGCAGACGTTGTAAGAGCAGGTCTTGTAACAGGTCGTGTAGACCGGCTTACAAACCGTGTAGCATTCATCACGGTAGCAGGTTTCGTACACATTCTTTGTGCAGGTCACCGGGATGGATTCAGTGCACTGATCGTACACCGTCTTCATGCAGGTATACTGCTGAGGCTCCCAAATGGTTTCCTGAACTGTCTGACATTGCGGGCCAGATCCGCACCGAGCTGCCACGAAATCGCCACATGGTGAACACGCGGATGTTGGACAACCGGAAAAGCCACCCTTTCCGAGTAGCCCGGCCATCAAAACACCGCTGTTCAGCAGGACGGTAACTGCAGCAGCGGCTCCCAGCATGAGCCTTTTCATTGCCTCTACCTCAACTAAAACGAATGGGTGAAACGTGAGCGCACGAGTGACGCACAAACCTGCTATTGTCTTCGTCGACCACGTTTACACGACTTGACCGTTCGGACCTTGCCTACATGACCTCCGAACCGTTTCCCTGCTTTAGTACCTGACAACCCGACTGATTGTTACATCCTGGGGGACTGGCTGGCAGGGACTTCCGGATTGGTGACAATTGGCCTGTTTTGCCGATTCAAACGTCGTTTCTGCAGATTCAGCTTTTGGGAAAGATGCACAGCCTGTGCCTCCGTAAAGACTGCTTCCACCGGGAAAGACTCCCGGTGTGAGATTACCTGAATGGGTCGCACTTTGACCCCAGTCGAATCGTGTTGCCCAGTCAGAATTCGATGCCACACAGCCCAGTAGTGGCCTTGCTCGGCAAATTGATTCCACTGGGTTGTTCTGTCGGCGAATTTTGCTAGACTCGTATCCCTCGCGAACGCAAGTGAGTCGGGTGTGTCCCACCTGTGATTCATTCAAAGTTCGGCAGATTCTGCAAAATGACCTTTTGCACAAACATGGCGGTGTAGCTCAGTTGGTTAGAGCAGCGGAATCATAATCCGCGGGTCGGGGGTTCAAATCCCTCCGCCGCTACTTGACAAGTTTTGTTTTTCACGGCGCCGCAACAGATATAGGTGGTGCCGTGCATTGCGCAGTCTGAGGAGTACCCGTTGACGGAAACTCTGAGAATGCTCTGCCCGCTTTGCGAAGCGAAGCTAAAAGTGAGGCCTGAAAAGGCCGGCTCAACAGCCAAGTGCCCTGGTTGTCATCAGCTGATCGTCATTGATTTTGGCGGTCAGGCTCCGCAACAATCGGCGGCAGAAGACTCTGGATCGTACCACTTACCCGCTACTGAACAGCAGAAGGAACTAGCTCGCTCACTCGGTTTTAAGTTTTCGGCGTCCATTACACATGGTGAGATCAGTGAACTGATTGAGATTGGGACCGAAAATCAAGAGTCTCAGCCATGGACTGCTCTGAATTCCGTAGTGGCTCCGGTAGATCTCAATCGAGACGAGCTTCCGGGACACATAGCGGATGATCCACAGGTTTCGACGGCAGGCGTGTTGCAAATTTCGGATCAACTGTACCACCAAGAGAAATGTGCAGTTCTTGTAACGCTGCCATTCGATGAGATCGAATCGTTTTCGAAGCTTCAAGATGTTCAGTTGGAAATTGCTTCAGGCAATTCCGTCAGTGGAGAGGAAGCTGCTCACATGCCGATATCCGTTGCTTTTTATCTTTAGATAAAACTGGCTTGCTGCCGACCGAGCAAGGATTCTCGCGATTTGCCAAACCAAAGTGCAAAACGTATCTGCAAAATAACTTCGATTCGTCGATGTTGACATCGGAGGATGACACATGCAAACTTCTGCCATGAGGCTTTTCATTCAACGAGTCATCGAAAAGCTGCATGCCGATGGTCTGACGATCAAGGACCTCGCTGACAAAATTGATATGCTCCGCCAAGCGTTGAGCAAAATCCTGAATGGCCACGTCGAGACGACAATGGGTAATGCAGAACGAATCGCTGAGAGTCTTGAGGTTACCTTATATGAATTGATTTGCCCTGAGGAACCGACTGTTAAGCGGCGAAAAGCTGAACCTCAGGCAGCGTGAATTGCTCTTGCGAAATTTATTTATTTCGCAAATTGACGCAACACATTTATTTCGCAAACTTCCGCCCCGTCATGTTGACGGTCGGCATTCACAACTGCAGCCCGCTGATCTGACAAGGATCAGCGGGCTGTTTTCGTTTGTGCCGTAGGCTGTGCAGACTCGGGCTGGTCCTTCTCTGTTTCCTCCCTTTGCTCCTGTTACAACATGTGATTCGTTTTGAACAGGAGAGAACAGACGCGCGACCCGCAGAAATTGATCCCGGTGAGCGGTTCCGTGTTGAGAGCTCGTGCGATGCAGAATGCTCGACCTCTTTGCATACTCAGACCTGCAACAGGCCGCGGAAGCCGGGTGCGGCATAGTTGCAATCGAGTCCGTTTGACAAATCAACACTTTGCCATAGCGGCGGTCACCGAAAAGTGCGCCGCCGAGCTGCTGCAATTGGCGTTACTTCTGTTCGCAGGACGGCAATTGAATAAATGCCCGAAGATATCGACGCACTTTCCCTGGAAGACAAACGCGAGGAGGAACTCGACACCGTGGCCAATAACGCGTAAGACTCCATCGACCTGCGAACAGTATTGTTTGAAATCGTCACAGCATGGAATCTGCCCAGTGAAACTTCAGCACCCGAAACTCGTGCAGCTTCTGCAACTGGCGTACTCTGCGGAGAAAGCAGCCGCTTTTGCGTACATCGGACATGCGGGCTCTGTAAAAAACCGCGACGAAAAAGTTGCGATCAGAAAAATTGAATTGGACGAGTGGCAGCACCGCCAGACGGTTCTCAGCATCATGCGGCAGTACGATATTTCTCCATCACGGTACTTCGAAATCAAATATCACATCCTTGGCCGCATCATCTCCGCCAGTTGCTATGTGATCGGCTGGTTTATGCCATACTACTTTGCAGGTCGGCTCGAAAGCGGCAACGTCTGCGAGTACTTCATCATGATGCGATACTTCAACGAGATCGGAATTTCCGACCACGATTCGGTGTTGTACGAAATGGGGATAAAGGAAAAGGAGCACGAGGTCTATTTCCAGAAGGGCCTGCAGAACAATCGACTGTTGCCGCTGTTTGAAAAGATCTTCGGATGGGGCAACAAAGGTAGTTTCAACGATGTGGATTTGGCAAACACATCTTCGGTCGAAGAATCAAAAGGATATTGCAAACACCCAAAGTAGTCGGCCGAACTGACGGGTGGGAAATCGGTAGGCACAGCACGGGGAAATCTTTGTGAACGTTACTGTCGTCGATGGTGATCTGCTTGATCAGGACGTGGATGTCATCGTCAATGCGTGGAATCGCAATATCATCCCGTGGTGGTTGTTGCTGCCTCAAGGCGTTTCAGGTGCCATCAAGAAACGTGCAGGCAAGGATCCGTTTCGTGAAGTTGGGAAGCACGGTGCAATTCCTCTGGGTGGCGCCGTGCTGACTTCTGCGGGCAAACTTCCGTTCAAAGGAATCATTCACGTCGCCGGAATCAATATGCTCTGGACGGCATCGGAGCGATCTATTCGTGATTCTGTGCGAAATGCCATCCAGCTGGCTCAGCAAAAAGGATTTCAGTCCATTGCTTTCCCACTTATAGGTGCCGGTTCTGGTGGATTCAATCAGGAACAGGCGAAGTCACTGATGCTGGATGAGCTGAGAAAATTTGATGTACCGATCTCCGTCAGGCTTGTTGTCTTCCAAAAAGCAAAGTCGTGACAAGTCCGATAGAGTCACTGCCAAACCTCGGCCCCAAAAGCAGTCAATGGCTGCGTGAGGCTCACATCAACACGGTTGCTGAATTGAAGCAGATTGGTGCTGTTGCTGCGTATCAACTGGTCAAGCAGCGACAGCCCAAAGCCAGTCTGAATTTGTTGTGGGCCATAGCGGCGGGGCTGAACGGACAGGACTGGAAAGAACTGTCGGAGTCCACAAAACAACTGCTTTGAAAAGAAGTCGACGAGAAGTAGGATCGTATGAGCGGCAAACCGTCTTACAAGCATACACAACATGCACCACTCTGCCTGCTGCTTTATATTCTCGCCGTCGTGTTTGTCGGCCTTGGCGCGGTCTTTAGGAATGTGCCTCCAATTCCGTGGATATTTCCGCCGATTGGCCTGTTCGTCCTGGTACTTGCTGCGTCCTTTCATCATCTCACCGTGGAAGACCGACTGGACCATCTGTCTATCAGCTTCGGGCCGATACCCTTGTTTCGAAGAACGATCCGATACAACGATCTGATGAGTGCAGAAATCGGACGCACCACGATTCTCGACGGCTGGGGAATTCACATGAGCCTGCGTGGTGGCTGGGTGTGGAACTTGTGGGGCCGCGACTGTGTGGTGCTGAAATTTGGAAAGGGTGTACTGAGAGTTGGGACGAACGATGCAAGGAATCTGACAGATTTCCTCAATCAGGCCATCAGTAGACATCGAAATAAATGATCAGCAACCTTTCCACAAAAAACTACAACTCGAGTGAACAACTGAAACAGTGTCTTTGTCGCCTTCTCCACAACACAGTGATTCCCTGCATTGGCGAAAACGGCGTCTGGATCCTGGAGATCGATCCAAATCGCACGGCAGAAATTGGCGATACGATGGGTGACCGGTTTATCGCCGATCGCGTTTCCTGGTTTGGCTGCCCGGCGAACGCAGAAGGCGAAGTCAATTCCATCCGATTTACCGGCAGCACTGAGTTTGGCATCCAGTTCCTGTGATCGTTCCCAACTGCCAAATTTTCGCGTGCGATATTCCTTCCGGCTGATACCTTCCTTCGGCATCGCGGGATTTAGCTGAAACGGGTGCCAGTGCACTCGAATCTCCTGCCGAGTTTCAAGTGCAGCAAGCGCCTGTTCAAGTCGGCGTTTTCCGATGTAGCACCATGGGCAAATCACGTCAGAAATCACATCAATGTTAAGCGACATGCGGGCTCTATAATCTGCCTGAACGTCAGATTGATTCTCTCTCCGACGATCTTGCTGGTCTTCGGGATCTCATGCTTCCAGAATTGTTGCATGGTTCCAGCCATGATGATCAGCGTGCCGTGGCCAACTGAGAAGCTCATTGTTTCCTTCGACGTATTGTGCTTGATACGAAATGTTCGAGTCGCTCCCAGGGACAACGAGCCGATGACATTGCCCATCTCTGGTTCGTCATCAGCGTGCATTCCCATACTGTCCTGACCAGAGCGGTAACGATTCAGCAGGCAGAAATTGTATCGCCCGTCGACGGTTTCAATTGTCTCTTTAATTTCCAGCAGGATCGGAGTCCACGGCAGCGCCACGTTGTCACGACCTGAATACCGATAGACGATGCCCGGCTCTCCATAGGATGCGATCAGGCGAGGCTGCATGTGGCCGAAGATGCCGGGCCGCTGCTGCCATTCGCAGTGATCCCGCAGCTCCGCGAAGTAACGATCGGCGATGTCAGGTGACAAGAAATCTTCGACATACAGCAGGATGCCACCGTCCGCCAGCGTAATGGTTTTCATGATGTGCGGTCTGCTCACCATCAATCGTTCCCGACAATCACAACCAATCCAGAGCGCCCACCATTTCTTTGGCCCACTGTGCATACCATATCGGTCAGATCGTACTGATCTCACGAATACTGGCCGGCAAACATTGGACGACGTTCACGATACCACGCGGCGGGTCAACAAACTTTAATCAACAAGTCTGGGGGGCAGGGCACTACCAGACACCGGCCGAGAAATGAATGCGGATCACATCCGTCGTTGAAATTCATTCAAGACCAGCTTCGGAGAAACAAAAAGGCCCTCGTCGCATTACACGGACGAGGGCCTGCAGGTTTTCAAAAGAACACAAGGGAACAGTCTTCTGCTTCAAATTTACTCTGGCACGAACAGGCGAAGCCCGTTGAGGGCCAATCTTCTATCAACTGTACTGCAAATCGCAGCGTGATGAAGAGTGAAAAGAAAGCTGAGCGAAGCCAAAGTCGCATCACTGGAAAGAGCAGAAGAGCCTCAACAGAAGCCGGAGACAAGTTCACTCACGTAGATCATTTCTTCCATAGGCGTCCTCCAGTTCAAGGAAAAACACTACAACGGAAAAACAACTTCTGCCACAAGTGTTACCGCCAGGTCATTGTTCGTCAACAAGAATTTCTGACGATTGTTTCGCCGCGTGAATGCAAGCGGATCAATGTGACTTCTCGGTTGGCCTTAACGATTTTGAAAAGTTTAATGCGGGCCGCATTCAGATGAACCGCGAGTCGACACGATCTCACGAAATCGATTCCCATTGTGTTCGCAACTTCTCGCTTTGAACAATCGCCTTACGATGCACCGTTCATGATGGTGACGAAAAAGTAGTCTGCCCATTTAAAATCTGCTGCGCAAGCAAACGAATGAGACCATTCGTGGGGCGATGGCTCGTGCGGCCGGGACGACGATCGAGTGTGTGGCATTGCAATCCCTGCATCAACACTCCGCACCGATCCTCGACGCTGATGCCGTTCGGCTTCTGCATGACGAAAAGAGCGCGCAGCTTGCTCAGCACCTGAAGTTCACAGACGACATCGCTTCACGCACCTCAGCCGCGATCACAGAGTCTCTCAAGCAGTTGCAGCCAGTCACAAAGATTGTTGGCTCGAAAGCCAAAGTGGATCGAGTTGCCGCAAACCGACGAGTGCCGCAACCGGATGGCAGCATCGCAGTACGAGCCAGCGTGACTCGCGAGGCCGCCGTGCGCGATGCTCCTGAAGGTTTGATCGATCCATGGCTACGGACCCTGACGTTTTCTGACGGCGACCGAAAGCTGGTCCAGCTTCATTACTATGCGACGCATCCGCAAACGTTTTACGGCGACGCTCGAGTTTCATGGGATTCCGTCGGGATCGCTCGCGAGCGTATGGAGAAATCTTCCGGCGTGTTTCAGATTTACTTCACCGGCTGCGGCGGAAACGTCACCATGGGCAAATACAACGACGGCAACCGTGAGTCACGCGAGTTGATGGCAACTCGGCTACTGGATGCGATGCAGCGAAGTAGTTCAGCCGACGCAGACTCGATCGCAAATACGGTCGATGTTGCCTCGCTGAAGCCCAGCAACATCCAATGGGACTCGGCACCGATTGAGTTCACAGTACGCGAAGAAGGGACCTTTAATCCCGAACTGTTGAAGACCCAACTCGATCCTGATCAACCGTTTACAACACGTCTGACCGCCGCAATGTTCTCCGGCTTCGGTCAGCGATTACGAGATGGCTATATTGCACAGGCGACACGGCTGCGGATCGGCAACATCGACGTCGTCAATCTGCCTGGTGAGCCGTTCGTCGAATTCCAACTCTTCGCCCAGCAGGTCGCCGTGAAGGACTCGTTCACCTGCGTCGCGGGCTACGGCGAGTGCGGCGTGTGGTACTATGGCCCCGACAGCATCTTCACCGATCGCGGCGGCTTTGGTGACTTCTGTCATCGACCCGATTTGCGTAGCGGCCCCGGTTATTGGGAAGTGCTCGGCGACGGCAGCGACGCACGACCCCATGCTCAAACCAATGTCCGCCGTGGCGACAAGGGACTCGCGATGAAGCTGACTCGCGCGGCCGACGGTTCCGCGAACCTCAGTGTACGCCAT
>QWOO01000017.1 GCA_003669615.1 Planctomycetota bacterium | reverse complement strand
TCTGATCGGTGGACTCTGCGTGGGTCTTGCCGGAATTTTTTGGATGGTACGGGCCGGCTGCTGGATTGATTTCCTTGACATGATGTCCGGCTGGAACGGTGACTATTTTCAGGCAGGCCGCAGCCGCTGGACGCTGGACCGTTATGTCGCTCACTCCCAACGCTTCGTCCCGTGGATCTTTCTTCACATTCCAGCACTGGTGAGTGCGGGACGAACAATCTTTCGCGTGATTTCATCGCGCAGAACGCCCGCTAAATTTGAGCGAGAAGACATCGCCAAGGTAGTGCTGCAGGCCGGATACGTCGGCTGGCTGATGCAGGCATTTGTGTTCCAGCAGCTGTTTGACTATATCCATGTTCCCGGGATAATCCTCGCCATGGCAGTTTGTGTGCAGGCGGCAATGTCTGTGCTTATGACAGCGTGCACCAACGACCGACTGACGACCATTCAGCCGTCGATTGGCAACCTGTTATTGCCATTAATGGCGGCGTTTGTCGCCGTGGCGATCGTGAATTCGCCGACGACCAATTGGGCTCGACAGCGTCATTGGTACCGATGCCTTCAGGCCTGCATGGGCTCAGTGCTGGAACCTGAGATTAAAGATGACATCGCATTGACGCCGATGCCGCGGTGGCGGGAACTTCAGCCGGTGATTGAAAAGTTGCACGAACTGTGTGAAGACGATACTTCCGTTATGGCTTACAACGGAAACCTGATCCACCTCTATTCGGCGATGAAGCTGCGACCGCCCACGAGATTTGTGTACGTCGATGTGCTGGCTCGCTGCTTTCCTCGTCGCCGAGACGAAATGTTGACGGCAATTGAAAAGTCCCATGTGCACTATGTCGTCAGTGACCTGATCGAAGACGGGTGCGAAGTTGACCTGAACACAAACGATGTGCTGCCGAACACGCTGGCGCTGCAATCGAGCACTCTATTCTTTCCTTACAATCAGACGCCCGTCTTCCGCTCCGGAGGTTATGTGATTTTTGAAATCAATCGGCCGATCGGTTGGCTGACTCGCGAGTACAGTCCTCTGTCACAGGAGTACTTGCTGCAGTTGACCAGCACGGAGTCGTCAGCGGCGAAAGAATAATTCAAGCAGCAGCCTTCGCAGTGGCCGTTAGCAGCCAGACGGTCTGGCAACGACGAAGCTTGTCATCAGTGCTGCACAACTTTACGCAGCACATACAGCCCGGCGACGCCCAGAATGGCGTTGGGAATCCAGACGGCCCACATGGGATCCACAGTGCCGGTCTTGGCCAGATTCACCATCAGAAACATGACCGGGTAGTAGACCAGCAGGATGGGCAAAAAGCAGATAATGAATGTGGTAATGAACTGACGGCGGGCCTGCATCATGGCAAACGGTCCTCCGACGAGCGTGAAGAAGAAGCAACTGGCTGCCATGGAGAATCGACTGTGGATCTCCGTGCGAAAGCGACGTTCGTCGTTGAGTGCCTGCTTCTTTTCTCCAGCAATACTGGCTAAGGATTCGCCGTTCATCTGGTCGAATTCCCCGGTCACCAGCAGCATCGCGGCTTCCTGATTGTACTGCTGCTCCTTCACTTTCTGCAGGACGCGGCAGTCCTGAATGCCATCGGACAAGGCAGCCAGAGTCATATGGCGACTTTTCACTTTGCTGCTGGACAGTGGCATCGGGAAGGCCAACTCCAGATCGTCCATTTCTCCATCAAAGTCAGTGCCCGGTTGACTGCTTTTCCATCGCTTAAGTTGCAGTTTGATCTCATGACGTTCCAGATCAAAACGGATGCGTGCTGTTTCCGCTCGCAGAGTCACCTGCTGATGATTCTTGAGGCGATAGCGAAATGTGGCGTCCATCAAAGTGCGATTGCGTACGTCGTCGACGGTAATGGAATAGCCCTGATTCGGATCACTGAAAAGATGCTGACTGGACAGTACTTCCAGAAATATGTCTTCGATGGCCTGCGTGACGATCCGTTCAATATTTGTGACGGCCCATGGGATGGCAAAATTCGTCAGCCCAAATGCACCCACCGCCAGACTGGAGGCCAGCAGAAACGCGGGCATCAGCAGTTGTTTGGCACTCACGCCGGCCGCCTTGGCCGCGATAACTTCCAGATCGCCTGAGATGCGTCCGTAAACAACGCAAACGGCCAGCAGCAATGTGGCCGGAATCGTGAAGGGCAACATGCTCGGTACTACAAAAGGCATGATCTGAAGTACCTGAACCGCGCCAAGTCCGCGTTCGGTGGCTTCACGAAACAGCCCGAGAAAGACCAGCATCACGGTCAGTACAACCACCAGCAAACTGAAGACTCGTACCAGTTCGCCGAAAATGTATCGCTGCAGGAGCTTCATGCGCAATGGCTCCTGCTCGGCATTTGAAGTCGCCTCGGCCCGGGCAGACGTCGAGCCCGCGTCGCGCAATACGCGAACGTGCAGTGCTGAACGCCACTTCCCTGCCTGGTCATGATCTGTCCGACTCGGAAAAATCGCCCGGACACTTTCCACATCCTTGTGAAAGGTTCGGCCGATTGGTGAGCGAAGGGTATTGCACTGGTCAAAATGCAGCAATGTCAGTGTTTCTGGGGCCGTTTTGGCCGTCGAAATGACTCCGCACCGGCACCGGCATTGTGCTGAACCGTTTGTTTTCAGGTTGTGTCGAACAAGAGAGCCGCAGCTTCCCCGGTTGACCGGTTCTCGTCTGTCGGGTCCAATTCGCGCTGCTGACCCGCTTTCACGCGATTTTTGTTGAACGGAACGTCCCTGAATGCCTCGTAAGATCCTTGTCACGGCCGCGTTGCCCTATGCCAACGGCCACATTCACATCGGCCACCTTGTGGAATACGTCCAGACAGACATCTGGGTACGTTTTCAGAAGTTGCGGGGCCATCAGTGCATTTTTGTGTGCGCCGATGACACGCATGGCACGGCCATCATGATTCGAGCGCGCCGCGAAGGCCGTTCCGAAGAAGCGGTGATCGCCGATATGCGCGAGGCTCACGTACGGGACTTTGGCGGCTTCCAGATCGAGTTCGATAACTACGGCAGCACGAACAGCCCGGAGAACCGAGAGCTGTGCGACACAATCTGGGCGTCGATTCGCAGCGCTGGTCTGGTCAAAGAAAAAGACGTCGAGCAGCTGTACGATCCCGTCGCCGGAACGTTTCTGGCCGATCGTTTTGTGCGAGGCACCTGTCCGAAGTGCGGCGCAGAAGATCAGCCGGGAGACAACTGCAGCGCCTGTGGAGCCGCTTACACGCCGGCGGATCTGAAGAATCCAAAGAGTACTCTGTCGGGTGCTGTGCCCGAAGTTCGCTCGGCCGAGCATCTGTTTATCGAGCTCGAAAAGCTGCACGGTTTTCTCAACGAATGGACTCAGGACGGGACTCATCTGCAGTCCGAAGTGGCCAACTATTTGAAAGGTCATTTTCTTGGCGAGCCTCTGCGTGACTGGGACGTGTCACGGCCTGCGCCATACTTCGGTTTTGAAATCCCCGACAAGAAGGGGCACTACTGGTACGTGTGGTTTGATGCGCCGATCGGCTATATGGCATCCACGCTGGAATGGTGTAAACGCAATGGCCAGGATCTGAACGACTGGTGGGCGGCCGCATCGTCGGCTGAAATTCATCACTTCATCGGCAAGGACATCACGTATTTTCATACTCTGTTCTGGCCGGGTATGTTAAAGACGGCCGGATGCAACCTGCCCAGGAAGGTCCACATCCACGGGTTTCTCACCGTCGGTGGCGAGAAAATGTCGAAGTCCAAAGGCACGTTCATCATGGGCTCGACGTATCTCAAACATTTGCCGCCCGGCGCTTTGCGATATTACTACGCCAGCAAACTGGGCAGCGGGCTGGATGATCTGGACCTGAGTCTCGAAGAGTTCGTCGCTCGGTTCAATTCCGATCTCGTAGGCAAAGTGGTGAACCTCGCCTCCCGTTCAGCCGGGTTTCTGGCCGGCAAGACACTCAGTGATGTTTACCCGGACGATGGCGGTCTGTTTGCTGCAGCAGCGGAACGGGGCGAAGCGATAGCGACGTTTTATGAAGACTGCAACTACGGCGCGGCCACTCGGGAAATCATGGCGCTGGCGGATAAGGCGAATAAATTTGTCGACGAACGTCAGCCGTGGGTGATCCGCAAAGATCCGACTCGCGAAGCCGAGCTGCAGGATGTGTGTACGATTACACTCAATCTGTTCCGTCAGATTGTGATCTATTTGGCGCCTGTTCTTCCGGAACTGGCAAAGCAGACGGAAGAACTTCTGAATCGCCCCATCGTCAGCTGGGCGGACGCACAAATTCCACTGGCAGGAACGCCTGTCAGTCCATTTACCCACTTAATGAAGCGTATTGAAACGAAACAGGTTGATGCGATGGTTGAAGAGAGCAAAGAAGTGACGGCTGCCGAACAAAGCGTTGCCTCGGGGGCTCCGGAAGTTCCTGCGGTGGCTTTTCATCCGGCCGACACATGGCAGGATGCGGGAGCCGCTTTGGCCGGTGAACCTCTGGCAGCGGAATGCACGATCGATGACTTTGTGAAAATCGATCTGCGAGTCGCTCGAGTGATCGAGGCGAAGCACGTGGAAAGTGCCAATAAGTTGTTGCAGCTGACATTGTCGCTTGGCGGCGGCGAGACTCGCAATGTGTTCGCCGGAATCAAGGCCGCGTACAAGCCGGAAGATCTGGTCGGACGCCTTGTGATCTGCGTAGCCAACCTGAAGCCTCGACAGATGAAGTTCGGTCTCAGTCAGGGCATGGTCTGTGCCAGCGGCAGCGGCGGTTCGGAAGTCTTCCTGCTGACGCCCGATCAGGGTTCCGTCCCTGGGCAGCGAGTGCATTAGTCAGAAAAAAAAGAAGCCCGGCTTTTTAAAAGCCGGGCTTCAGGATTTTGTGAACCTGGGCAGGTGCTCATTTTCGTCGCAGCACGAGCTATGGTTTTGGCTTCAGCTCAATTGAGTCTGTTTCTTCCAGCGTGACTCCGTCTTCGCCAATCGGATGAGTCGCTTGTTTAAGATCTCCGTTCGGCGACACCAGCATCAGCAATTCGGCCGGTGCCGCGGCTTCCACCGCCGGAGTTGTGGTCAGGCCGCCATTCGACGATTCTGATGTGTCACTCGAAGACCGAAGGTTCAACGCCAGCAAAGTTGACATCGCAAGAACGGCAATCGCAGAACCCACAGCCAGTCTCCCGCCGCGTGGTCGCGTCTGGAACAATGGATCGGTGTCGGCAATGATCGTGAGCGATGAAGCCAATTCGACAGATTTCTTCGGACTTTTGGTTGGCCGGCGAAACGTTTGATTCAGAGCGGGCGGAACTTCTGACGCAAAGAAATCCCGCAGCAGTCCATCCATCTGATCATCAGAAGGCATTCGACCAGCGCGGTTGTTGGATGAATCATTCATACTCAAACCCCTGTTCCAGTAAGATCTCGGCCAGACGGCGTCGTGCCCTCGAAAGCCTCATGTCAACGGCTGCAGCACTGCAATCCATTACGGTAGCCATTTGTGCTGCAGACCAGTCCATGGAATATTTCATGACCAGAACTTTCCGGTCGTCCTCGTTCAGTTCCTGCAGAGCTGTGCGGATTTGAGTCTGACGTTCGCGAAGCCGAAGGATATCTTCAGGGGATTCCCGACGGCCGACAAAGTCATCCAGTTCCGGCAGCAGGCCACAGGAACTGCTCTTTTTCCGAGCCACATCCCGTAACCAGTTCTGGCCTACCCGCAGCAACCAGGCCCGCAAATCTCGGACAGGTTCACCGTGATAGTCGTAATAGCGAAGAAACGCCTCCTGCACAGCGTCGTAAGCACGCTCGGCATCGCTGCACATTGCGTAAAACAACGCCCACAATTCGCGGGAGTGCTCTCGATAGTACGTGTCGATCAACTGATCCCGTTCAGGATCATTTTGATGACCAGAAGCCGGACTCGTCATGCAGTTACCCTGCCAACGTGCTGACTGGTGCAATTTGCAGCCTGTCAGCGAATCCAAGCCCTACAAAGGCTAGGACGGACCAAGAAAAAGGTTCTAACACGAGAACGCTGGAAAACAACATTTTCACTCGTCGCCAGGAATTGCTGCCCCTCGCCAGTGGGCAGCGAAGCAACCAGCCATCTCCGCCCTGCCGTTCCGACAAAAGACGTCTGTGGATGTGTTCAGTGTTTGGCCGGTGAAAACGGTTACACCGGTCTTTACCAGCATAACGGTCAAAAGTCCTCAGGTCCCGCCGCCCGGCATTATTTACAGTCAATTATAACCAGGAGCTTTGAAAGCCAGATGACTTGGAGCCAGATGACTGCAAGGCTGCAACAACGCCGGGACAGCGAGGGATGTATGCAAACACTCGCGAAACGCCCAAACGCAATCCCTGACTGCGGTTTCGCGATGGGAGAGTCAGCCCCCGGTAACCTCAAAATCCCCGTGAGAACGCGATTTTGCATCAGCCAGCAGTGCGTGCTTTTTGCAGCGCTGCCAGTTGAGCCTTCAGTTCTTCATCAGAAGGAATCGTGCCTTCTTTCTGGCGATTGCGGAACTGCAATTCCAGATCCTTAATCAGCGGCTGCAGCTTCGGCAAAAATGATTGCGCGACTCGATCAGTGAACATCACGCCTTCGATGTGATCGTATTCGTGCTGCACGACGCGGGCATCCAGATCTTCCAGATCCACTTCAAACTGCTGGCCGGACAGGTCAAACGCATCGACGATAATGCGAGTCGCACGCGTGACGGGCCCATAGATCTCCGGAAGACTCAGGCAGCCTTCTTCGTCCTCTTCACTTCCATTGCGACGAGTGATTTGTGGATTGATGAAGACCATTTCCTGATCTTTCTCTTCCCGATCACCGGTCGGATTGATCACAAACAGTCGGTATGGCAACGCGACCTGATTAGCCGCGAGACCGATCCCGCGGGAGGCGTACATCAGGTCAAACATCTGCTCCACCATCTGCCGCAGTTCCGCGTCAATCCGAGTGACTTCGCGCGACTTCCATCGCAGGGCCGGGTGCGGGTGAGGAACAATTTCCAGTTTCGTCATGAGCATCGGTTTCGAGGAACGGGGGTTGAGAAAAAAGCTGTTCCGGCGCGGTCAAAACGCAACGTTCGGACACTTCAGCCAGTTGGATCTCCGTGGCGGAAACGGCCCAATCGCACCAATTCAAGCCTCAGCCAAGCCTCCATGTTAATGAAAATCACCCCTTTTCACCTGCAATTGTGTCATCGTTTTGCGAAAAGTAGCTCATTCGGCAACAAGAGAACCGCACAGTCATTCAGGACGACTGCGACACGCTTCACTTCCGTTCCGCCAAAGCAAACCGAGAACTGTTGATTACACCACAAAAGCACTGAGCCCGAAAATCGGAATGGCCAGGAAAATGCACGAGGCGAACATGACATAACTAACGGCCCGAATTCGGAGTCTCGCACTGCCCCGCGACACAATCTGCGGATAACATGCTGCATTATGCGAAAACAGAAAAATCCCGAGGCAGGAATCCGGGGTCAGTGTGACCGATCCGTTGGACACTAAATACGCCTAAAAAAACCATAGCTGGACTCGTGAGAGTTCAGACACCCCGTCCGAATTCTCACGAATCCGGCTACACGCAAAAATTTGGCCAGGCATTCTAAAAACTGAGTCACATTTCTTGAGGCAGATTGATATTCATGGCTGATCCAAATCTTCCCAATTTCCAATTTGACAAGGCAAATCCCGTGATTGCAAACAAGCCATGCGGCACAGGAAATGATGGCTGCCCATGTTGCCGAGGCTGGCGGCGATGGCTCACCGTTGGGATTGCCATGGCGCTGGCGATCGCTGCGCATTTCTTTTTTCAACATACTCCGGTGTTCGCCGACGACAGCCGGGTTCCGGCGAAATCCGCGCCCGGAAAAAAAGCATCCACAGATAAGAAGCCTGCCGGTGATCACAAGACCGCTGACAAAGAACAAGAAGAGCCGCAGCAGGAGTATGTGAGAATTCGAAAGAACGAAAAGAAGCTGGCTGTCGCACTGGAAACGTCGGTCGTGACTTTCGGCAAGTCGCCTCAGTTCCCCAACGCAACGGTCGACCTGATCGGAGCCATTCATCTGGGCGAGCCAGAATATTACTCGCAGCTGAATGAGCTGTTTAAGAAGTACGATGTTCTGCTCTATGAAGCCGTGATGCCGGAAGAAGCCGTGAAGAATGGAATGCGTCCCGGTGGCGGCGAGGGTGCTCGCAGAGGCGACTTGAGTGACGAGCAGGAATGGACGGATGCGAAAGTCGGACTGACTGCCATTTCCGTTCTTCAGCTCGGAATGAAAGACGCGCTCGGGATGGAATTTCAGCTGTCGGGGGTTGACTACATGGCTCCGAATTTCGTCCACGCCGACATGACGCAGGAAGAATTTGAATCGTCGATGTCACGCCGTGGAGAGACCTTCTCCGGCATGTTTCTGAAGGAAATGGGCAAGTCCGTAGCAGCTCAGCCGGAGCAGAATCCGATCGCGATGAATTTGGACATCATGCTTTCCGCGTTGTCCTCCGATCGAGCGTTTCGTATTCGCAGAATCGCGGCCGTCCAGTTGGCGAAAGCCGGCGAAGGAGATGCGTTTGCAGGCTTTGACGGTACCTCCACAATCATCACAGAACGCAACAAAAAATGCCTCGATGTGATGGTTCGTGAACTGAAAAACAGCCATCTGAAGGTTGGGATTTTCTATGGCGCGGGACACTTCGCCGACATGGAAAAACGAATGGTGGATGAACACAAGTTTCAGCGAACACAGGAAGAATGGCTGGTCGCATGGAATCTGCGAGACCCTAAAGCGGCCGAGAAAAAAACGGACACGGCTCCGAAAACCTCGCCATAGTTTTCTGCTGTCGTTCCAACGTTCGCGGAGTTCGCTGGCATGCTGAGTCCTTCCCTGGCCGCGTTAACCATTTCCGGATGGGACGTGGGAATTGTGCTGGCCTATCTGAGCGTTGTTACGCTGATGGGGCTTTGGATTGGACGAGGCAACGCCAGTGTGTCCGACTATCTTCTGGGTGACCGCAATCTCCCGTGGTGGGCTGTCCTGGGATCGATTGTCGCAACAGAAACCAGCACGGTCACATTCTTAAGCGTGCCTGGAATTACGTTCGAAAATGGCGGGAATTTTGGTTTTTTGCAGCTGTCTCTGGGCTATATCATTGGCCGCATTATCGTCGCCGTCTGGTTACTTCCGCTCTACTTTAAAGGGCAGTTATTCACAGCTTATGAAGTGTTGCACAAGCGGTTCGGCGGACTGACTCAAAAAACAGCTTCGCTGATTTTTTTGATCACACGAAATCTTGGCGACAGTCTGCGACTTTTCCTTACGGCGATCGTCGTGGAAAAAGTGACGGGCCTCAGCCTTAACGCAAGCATCATCGTGGTCGGGGCCTGCACGGTGGCCTACACATTTGTAGGCGGCATGAAAGCCGTCATCTGGAGCGACTGCCTTCAATTTGTCATCTACATCGGCGGTGGCATTGCCGCATCGATTCTGATGATTCGCACTCTGCCCGGCGGATGGACTCAGTTCACTCAGTTCGCTGCGTCCGAACAGAAATTTCGAATGTTCAATTTTGCATTCGATTTTACGCAGGAGTACACCATCTGGGCAGGAACTATCGGCGGCGCTCTGTTGGCATTGGGAACGCACGGTACTGACCAGATGATGGTGCAGCGATACCTGTGCACTGGCAGTCACCGAAATGCGTCCAAAGCTTTGATCACCAGTGGCTTTGTTGTCATGGGTCAGTTCACACTGTTTCTGGCTGTGGGAGTTGGCCTGGCCGCGTTCTATGCGGCGTACCCGACGACTGAAGTTCTGAAGAAAGATGAAGTTTTCATCTCTTTCATTATCCATCAAATGCCCGTGGGCATGGTCGGACTGACGATCGCTGCGGTGTTCTCGGCTGCCATGTCGACTCTCAGCAGTTCTCTGAATTCTTCCGCCGGAGCTGTGGTCAGCGACTTCCTGAGAAACCAGGGAACACCCCTGTTTCAACTGAGAATGACGCAGTTGATGACTCTGCTGTTTGGCATTCTGCAGGTGGTGACCGCGATCGCCGTTGGGTCATGGAACGTTGAGCTCAGCATCGTCAACAAAGTGCTGGCTGTGGCCGGATTTGCGGGAGGCATTCTGGTGGGTGTTTTCACTCTGGGTGTGACAACGCGTCGAGTGGGACAGATCAGCGCATTG
>QWOO01000135.1 GCA_003669615.1 Planctomycetota bacterium | reverse complement strand
TTGCACCGTAAACCATTCCGGGACGCACACCAGCTCCGGCCATCCAGATGGTGAAGCAACGAGGGTGATGATCGCGGCCGTAATTTTCTCGTGACAATCCGCCCTGACAATACGCTGTGCGGCCGAACTCACCGCCCCAGATGACGAGCGTGTCGTCGAGCAGTCCACGAGCTTTCAGATCCTGCACCAGAGCCCAGCATCCCTGATCCACATCATGACAATTCCGAGGCAGATCGCCGGCCATATCGCCGTGCTGATCCCAGTCGCGATGAAAGATTTGAACAAATCGCACATCGCGTTCCACCATCCGGCGAGCCAGCAAACAGCTGGCGGCGAATGTGCCCGGAACGGTGACTTCCGGACCATACATTTCGAGCGTCTGTTTGGATTCGCCTGAGATATCCGCCAGCTCGGGGATGGACGTCTGCATGCGGAAAGCCATCTCGTATTGAGCGATGCGAGTTCGTGTCTCGGGGTCTCCAATCTGGTCCAGCGTGTTTTCATTCATCTGAGCCAGTCGATCCAGCATTCTGCGACGAGCAGTGGGACTTACACCGTCCGGATTCGAAAGGAACAGAACCGGATCGCCGGTCCTGCGCATCGAAACCCCGGCGTATCGGCTTGGCAGAAACCCAGCGCCCCACAGTCGATTGTAGATTGCCTGAGCATCTCGTTTGGTGGTCCACGTGGGTGTCATCACCATGAATGACGGCAGCTCGTCGTTCATGGATCCGAGGCCGTAGCTGAGCCATGCACCCAGACTGGGTCGACCGGGCAATTGATGTCCCGTGCAGATGTATGTAATTGCCGGGTCGTGATTGATGGCTTCCGTATGCATCGAACGAATGATGCACAGATCATCGACCATACGCGATGTGTAAGGCAAAACGTCGCTGACCCACGCCCCCGAGTGGCCTCGACGTTCGAATTTGAACTTCGACGGGGCAATCGGGAAACGAGCCTGCCCGGATGTCATCGTGGTCAGTCGCTGGCCGTTACGAATGCTCTCCGGAAGGTCCTTGTCGAACCAGTCGTCCATTTTTGGCTTGTAATCAAATAAGTCCATCTGGCTTGGAGCGCCAGACATGAACAGATAAATCGCACGCTTTGCCTTTGGCGCAAAATGGCTCAGCCCATTGGGCAAGCCGGTTTCTGCATCGGGCTGCAGTGCGGCGGGAAGAGACGACATTTCGAGCGATGTCAGGGCCGCTGTCCCCAGCCCCATGGCCCCGCGCGAAAAGAAATGGCGGCGTGTTTCCGCAAGGAAATGATCGTTCATCACGGACATGGTCGCATTCTCCCAACGTCAGGACGCTCTTTCAGAAACTCGATGAAACTACTGAAACAATTCGTCGGCAAACGGATGCAGCGCGGCAATGCCACCAGATTTAGGCAGAGCGTTGACGTAAAGTTCGGCCATGCGAAAGTCATCGTTCGTGGTGATCTTGATATTCATCGGCCAGCCGTCGATGACATGAACAGGATGACCCAGTTCTTCCACAAGGGACGCTTCGTCCGTCGCTGCGGCAAGGTTTCGGCACGCAGCAAACGCTTTCTGCAGCAGAGTGCGTTCAAACACCTGAGGCGTCTGGGCTTGATACAAATTGGTACGATCGACTGTAGAGTGAATCGTTCCGTCGTCACGCACTTTTTTTACGGTGCTGCTGATTCGAACGCCAGGAAGCACGGCTTTGTGAGTCACCGCGGCGGCGAAAATCTGGTCCACCCATTTGGCGGTGAGCAACGGACGAGCGGCATCGTGTACGGCGATGAAATCCGCGGGCTCGGTGAGAGCCGAAATCCCATTCCACACACTTTCTGCCCGCGATGATCCGCCCGCGACAACCTTGATATTCATGAAGGCGAGGTTTGGTTTAAACGTCTCGCGAAACCATTCCATATCGTCGGCTGAGACCACAAGAATCGTCTCCGACACATCTTCGCGGCTGGTAAAATATTCCGCCGTGCGCACCCAGACCGGTCGTCCCTTGAGTTCCACAAACGGTTTTTTTCTCTGGAACCCGGACATCCGCGTGCTCTTGCCAGCGGCCGGCAGAATGACAGCAAATCGAGCCATGACCTCTGTTGCTCCTTGTGAGTAGGAAGTAAGCCGCGAGTTTAGCAGATCCGCGAGGGCGATACACCAAAACTCGGGATGCACAGTTTCCGCTGCAGCAGTTGTCGAGCTGCTCAGTTGCCCGTCGCGTCCGCCGGAAGCGAATGAATTTGTCCCACGGAAGAATCCACGCACGCGGCCACCACAAGATCGCCGACGACGTTCACCAGCGTCCGTGACATATCCAGCAGTCGGTCGACTCCCAGAATAATCGCAATGCCATCAGCGGGAACTCCAACAGATTTCAACACGACGATGATGAGCGGAATCGATCCACCGGGAACGCCGGCTGTCCCGACTCCGGCCAGTACGGACATCAAAACCACGGTAAACTGCTGGCCGATCTCCAGGTGAACGCCAAAGACCTGTGCGAGAAAAAGAACGACGACGCCTTCAAACAGCGCCGTCCCGTTTTGGTTTCCGGTCGCACCCACCGTGAGCACAAAGTTGGCCGTTTCGGAACGAAGTTTCAGCTGTTCCTTCGCAACCTTTAGAGAAGTCGACAACGTGGCGCTCGAAGATGATGTGCTGAATGCCACAAACATGGCGTCGGAGATGCTGCGAAAGAATTGCAGCGGTGATCTTTTTCCGAAAGCCTTTAGCACAACTGAATAGACGACAATCATGTGCAGAGCCAGGCCGCCGAGGACCACAGCGACGAACGCAGCCAGTGCTTTCAAAATATCGGCGCCCATCTGTGAGGTGACCACGAAGACCAGACAACCGGCGCCCAGCGGTGCCAGCTTCAGAGCCCATCCGATTACGGTCATGGAAATTTCGTACATCCCACGAAGCGTGCTGGTGAGCACAGCGGTCTCGTCCAGTTTTGTGGTCGCCGCGATGCCGCACAGCAAGGCAAAGAACATCACGGCCAGCATTCCATTGCCTTTGGAAGATCCGTCTACGGCACCGACCATTTCCTGCAGCGGATTTTCCGGAAGCAGATCGACCAGCGTCGTGCCCAGAGGCTTGGCAGAGTCTGCTTTCTTCACACCTTCTTCGGCTTTGGCGGAATACTTTTCTGTCAGCGTCGTGCGGACATCATCTGAGATTGCTCGCCCAGGCTGGACCACATTGACAAGCGTAATCCCGATCAGGACGGCGGAGATCGACAGGATGGCCGTATAGAACAAAGTCACGATGCCGATTTTTCCGAGCTTTCGAAGATCGCCTACGTCGACGACCGCGAGGTACAAGGCCGAAAAAACGAGCGGCAAAACCATCATCTGCATCAGCCGCAAAAACAGCTTGCCAATAGGTTCCGCAATGGAGACTGCGAGCGGAATGAATTGGCTGTCTTTTCCCTGCATCGCATTGGCGATCAAACCAGCCACGATGCCGACGACAAGCCCAATCACAATCTGAACATGTCCACCAGACGATTTTTTTGTGGGCGAATTGGAAATCACATCGGACATAAACAGAAGCCTTTCCGGACGGTCATCAACACGACGTGTGACGAGGAAATTTAGACTTTTCTGTCGGCCTCCGTTAGTGGACAAAGTCCATTTGATCGCTTTTCAGCAAACCTGCCATATTTCTCCTGTGCATGCTGTTCGCCAGTGAGGCATGTCAGCCGAATGCGATGTCCGGCAATACTTCATCTCATTGGGAAGTGGATCGGCAGCGAAGAATTCAGATTCAATCTCGAATACACTGTAAGTGATGTCCGGCGGAGGTTCGCTGAGGGAATCAATCCGGCAGATGTGTGAGCGGTCTCAACAACGGATCTCATCTGAATCAGGCCCGAAGCGATGTTCGCTGCTTTGGGTCTTCAACAATCTCTGAAATACTTCGTCATTATGGCCACTAACGATCGCCCAATCGTCTGTTCATTTGAAAGTCGCCGCGCAGAAGAAATGTGTTCGCTGATTGAGCGACAAGGTGGACAGTCACTGTCAGCGCCGTCGATGCGGGAGATTCCAATTGAGCACAATCCCGTTGCGATTGGCATCATCGACGACATCATTGCCGATAAGTTTGCCGCCGTCATTCTGCTGACGGGAGTCGGTACCGAAGCACTCTTCGAGGTGGCTCGCACACAAGGTTCGTACGAGTCTCTTCTGGAAGGGATGAAGCGAGCGACGCTGATTATTCGTGGTCCAAAACCGGCCGCCGTTCTCAGCAAAGTGGGACTCAAATATGACGTCCGAGCGCCGGAACCCAACACATGGCGCGAGTTGATCGGCGCTATTGATCAGGCGAGTGTGGACCTGCATGGAAAAAACGTGGTCGTGCAGGAATACGGGCTCCCGAATACTCGGTTGTACGCGGAGCTACAACAACGCGGTGCGAATGTCACTGCGTGTCCGGTGTATCGCTGGGCACTGCCGGAAGATATCGGGCCGCTGCAGGACGCATTACGCAAGACGGCTGACGGGCAGGTAGGCGCCGTGATGTTTACCAGCGCCAATCAGGTCAGCAGCGTCCTGTCTGTCGCGGAACAGATGGGGATCCTGGACGCGTTTCGAACGGCCGTGAACAATCGAACGTTGGTTGCTTCGATTGGTCCAACCTGTACTGAGGCGCTCGTCGACAACGGATTCACCGTGCACGCGGAAGCCAGTCCTCCCAAGATGGGACAACTGGTTCGAGTGACTCTGGAAGCGATTCACAAGCGTGAGACACTTCCGTAGGCAGGTCACGCCCCGGAGTTTCATGGACGCAAGTTGAGCCCGAAGAACACATTCAGACGTTTCGATCAGGCGGCTCGTGCAGTCATGGCTTCAGGAGCACGTACGGTACCGGCGACACTGCCTTCCATGGCGAGAACTTCCTGAGCCATTGCGAGGTAGTCAATAGCACCGGAACAGGTAGGAGCGTAGTCCATGATCGACTGGCCAAAACTGGGTGCTTCCGCCAGTTTGATGTTACGGCGAATTTTGGATTTAAAGATCTGAGCTGACGCCCACGGGGTATCGCCGTCGCTGGAGTTCAGGAACTGCTTCAGGTCTTCCATGACGTCCGCGGCAAGCCGAGTTCCCGATTCGTACAGACACATCATGATGCCGGTCACGCGCAGATCACGATTCAGTCGGCGAGTTACCAGGGCTGTGGTTTCGAACAGCTTGGACAGACCCTGCAGAGCGAAAAAATGCGGCTGCAGCGGGATGAAAACTTCATTCACGGCGGTGAGTGCATTGATCGTCAACACGCCCAGTGACGGAGGGCAGTCCATCACGACATAGTCAAAACGGTTTTGTTCCTTCCAGTGCTGCATGGCATTGCGAAGGAAGAATTCGCGGCCCTGAACGCCGGCCAGTTCCACTTCGGTCGCAGCCAAATCAATGTTGGCCGGGATGAGTGAAAGGTTTTCGCCGACCAGCTGCCGAGCGTGGTCGAGAGTTGTTTGCTGTGTGAAGACATCGTAAACGGTCGGCATGTCGGGGCCGGCTTCGACACCGACGTGAAACGACGCGTGACCCTGCGGATCAAGATCCATCAGGCAGACGCGACGGCCTTCGCGAGCCAGTGCGGCTGCGAGATTTACGCTGGAGGTCGTCTTACCAACGCCGCCTTTTTGATTCATTACTGCAATGCTGCGCATGGATCGAAGTCCTTCGCCCGGTTTAGTCTGTCTCAGTTTGCCACGTCCCATGGAGGATTCCAGCGGACGGCTCTGAATCTAACCGGACTGCCTGGACGTCAGAAGAGCAGCTCATGGCCAGCATGACGAATCCCGCTCGCGTTCCGGCAGATTCTGCCGATGGGCAACGCAGCATGCCGAATTTTGTGCAGGCGACCATCGCCGTGCGGCACACATTGCCGATTTGGTCGTCATCATTTCTTGGTAGCCGGCGCTCGCCCCGCACCGTCAGTCTCACGCGGTATGCCTTCGCTCGCTGAGGCTAACCTGTCACACCCTATCGGAAAACGTCGCGATTTTTCAGCAGGACAAGCGAATCGCGGCCACACAATTTACGGATAAGGTTCCGAACCAAATCTACCGCTCGCCACGATACGCGTTTTGGCAAGCGGTTCGGCCGAAGCAGACGGGACAATCAACCTCGCGACATTTCCACCGCGACAACCGTCTGAGAGCTCAGTAGCTGAGCTGTCTGTTCGAAGAGATGCTGAGCCTCACTGAGTGAACTCGCGTAAAGTTTGCTTCGCGTTTTCAAAACGGCCAGTTGTCCCGATGTACGCAGGAATGCGTCAGAACACGACTGCCAGAAAGCGGCAGAAAATTGGCGGCTGTCCGCGAGACGCGACTTTGCCACAGGGATCAGCTGAGCCAATTCCTGCAACGCAAAATTCAAAGTCGGCGGCACATCAAGGGAGTCGAAGCTGGAACCATGCAGAAGTGATTCACAGATCGGCTCCGCCTGATTCAGCAGGGCAGCCAGCGTCATATGCTGTGTCTCTGCAGCCAGACGGCCGAGGACACCGACAGACAAACCGGAAGCCGAAATGACTGCCATCGAGCGTAGAAAAATTCGACGATTCATTTTCAATTCTCCTGATCTGACGGGCTGTCAGAGTCGCAAAAACCTTCCAGTTGACAGTTGATCACATCGATCATCTGACGCAGTCGACCCACTTCCTTGCGGTTGAACACAAGGCTCAGTCGAGGCAGGTTGGCCAAATGCGCATCGTCTACTTCAAGACGATGCGTTTCTGTGCGTTCAATCTTACCGCTTATCAGGATATCAGCAAACTCATCATTCAAACGTTCCAGAAGCTCGTCCGTCGGATTCACGTGAAGCCTCAGAATCAGTCTGTCCCGAATGAACCGCATACTGTTGTACACGCTGTAAAAGCCAAGGATCTCTTCGACCGCTTCTTCAACGTTGTCGGTGACTTTAAACAGTGACAAATCGCCTGGAGAAATGAGCCCGTTGGCGAGCAGTTCGTCGCGAATGTATTTCAGAAACGCTGACCAGTAAGTTCCGCCGGGTTCATCCAGCATCACCATCGGCATGAGATCGCGTTTGCCCGTTTGAACGAGCGTGAGACTTTCGAAGGCCTCATCCAGAGTTCCAAAGCCACCCGGGCAGCTGACAATCGCGTGGACTTCTTTCACAAACATGAGTTTACGAGTGAAGAAGTATTTGAGACTGACCAGTTTAGGATCTCCTGCGATGATCGGATTGGCCTGTTGTTCAAAGGGCAGCAGAATATTCAGTCCCATCGACATCGCTCGCCCGGCACCTCGCAAGCCGGCTTCCATGATCCCACCGCCGGCACCGGTGACGACCATCCAGCCTTCTTCCGCCATGCGCCGGCCGAACGCTTCCGCCGTTGAGTAGCACGGGTTTTCGGGTTTCGTGCGAGCGGATCCAAAGATGGTGACTTTGCGTTCCCGTCGATACGGGGCGAACACTTTGAATGCGTATCGCAATTCCCGCAGCGCGCGACTGAGGATTTTCAAATCTCCGCGAGTCGCTTTATCTTCCGCCAGTTTGTCGGCCGTCTGTTTGATTTCCTCAATCAGCTCCGAGTGATGTTTCAGCTCGGAAACGTGTTCAATCACGTCCATTTCGGATTGATGAGGATGCTTGACCGGATGTCGCTTGTTCAATGCCGTGTGCCTCCCTGCAGAGTTTTACTGAACGACCGCAACGTCAATCACCGTTCAACTGGCACTGTACGTCCTTGCGTTGCATTTCCTCAAATCGAGCTTGCAGCGCACTGACTTGCCGTAGCTGAACAACGTTAGCTCAGCAGCGCCTGCATGGCTTCTTCACGAGTAGGATAGATGGCCCAGATGGTGTCGAGCGCTGTGATTCGAAGCAGCTCCAGCGCCATTTCGCTGGCACCGCACAGGACCAGTTCTCCGCCTTTTTTCTTGACGAACTTATGGCACCGCAGCAGCAGCGCCAGAAAGACAGACCCGAAATATCCGACCTTGCTCAGGTCGACCACTACCATCGGAGCTTCCTGATCGGCCAGCGGCTCCATAACCAAATCGGCCGCCTGCTCTACCAGATCCCAGTTCAGGGATTCCACGCTGGATGCCGGCGTAACAACCACCGTGTTTCCATGCCATTCAATCTGAAAACTGTCGAGCACTTCTGACACGAAAGCACCTTTCCTCAACGGAAAATTCGGCAGGTCTTGACGCGAATCGCCAATGGCAGTTTCGCCGAAGTTCAACCTCGCCGTTTAAAAGACAATGAGCGCACGACAGCAGGCTACAGCAATCACAGCAACTCGAAAAGGATCCTCGCCTGCATTTCAATGATTCGTCACGTGCCTGCGGAGAAATTTCGAGCTGATCATAACGGCCTGTTCTCGCGGGAGGCAGCTGGCTGTCCCTGTTATGGCAGTCGTTTCGGCAGTAGAATATCGAAGCGGCGGCACGGGAATCGGCACAATTCCTGCCTTATTCTGTGCTGCCTCCGAATCACGAACAGCACCGATAACATTGGGAAAGTTAAATCTTTATGAACGGCATCGAACTTCTGACGGCGTCACTTCAGTCATCGCGCAAGATGCTGGAATGGGTTCTTTCCGATTTGTCTGACAGCGATCTGCTGGTACGCCCGGTGCCTGGCGCGAATCACTTTGCATGGCAGTTAGGTCATCTGATTTCGTCCGAACGCGCAATGGTGCTTGAGCAGCTGCCTTCGGCGCAGATGCCCGAATTGCCGGCGGGATTCGCGGAGGCACATGGCAAAGCGACTTCCGGTTCGGATGAAGCCGCGAACTTTCTATCGTGCGATGCATACATCGCCCTGCTGGGAAGTATTCGAGAAGCCACTGTCGCGAACGTGAGTAAACTGAGCGACGCCGATTTGAGCCGACCAACAGTTGGCAATATGGCGTCGTTCTGCCCCACTTTGGGGACATTGCTGGGTCTGCTGAATGATCACATTATGATGCATCTGGGACAGGCGACCGTCATTCGCCGCAAGCTTGGCAAGCCGGTGTTGTTCTAAGATGGCTCGCGAGGAATCCGACCGCGAAGACCTGATGCGCGAAGCTGTCGCTCTGACACAACGTGTCGAGCTGCGCGTCCCGGGTTTTGACGCTTTGATCACTATCGGTTTTCGAGCCAACCAGGCGATGAGTGTTTTCATCGGCCAGGATCCGGTGTACCAGTTTGATGCCGAAGGCCGTCTGCGTCGCGCGTACGCCGGCGGTTTTCTGTATCGAAGCCAGCATCAAACGCTCGCCAGACTGCAAAGAGTGCGCACGGTCGAGGAAACTCAACTGCTGCGATATGACCTCAATGAACTGGAGCAGACAGCGTTCAGAGATTCGATGCGAATCACGCTGCAGCGTCTTCTCATGGAAATCGTGCAGCAAGCGGCCGCGGTTGTGCGGTCGGTGCCCGAAGATTTCGGTTGGCAGGTTGCCATTCAGTCTTCGCTGGAGATCATTCTGCATGCAGAGCGTTGGTTATCAGTGGAGATTAACCGACGCGCCTGAATTGTTGCGTTGTGAATGGCCGGCATGCTTCAGCGCTGGACCACTGGCAGGAATTTTCGCGAAGTTCGTTCGCCGACATTCCAGCACGGGTTGCACACGAGCTTGCGACAGGCCGCGAAGTCTTCCTCGGCACGGATGACCTGCCGAAGTCCGAGACTGCACCCCCTTGCCTCGTGTTAGATCGAAGTCGATTGCCTGAAGCAGCGCAGATAGTTCAGAATAACGGGTTTCGCTTTCCCTGTCCTGCCGGACGAAAGCGCACTCTCTTTGTTCCCGTCCGTCTACATTCCTTCCCGCGTTGAGCTCCTCCATGTCTCACTCTTCGATTTCTTCCGCACGTGTTACGGCACTGTGTGTTTCTCTGATTGTGGTATTCGTAACAGAGCTGAATGCTCAGGACGGATACCAGCCGAAGATTGCAGCGGCCTCGGGCGATGCGGAACTTGCGTTGAAGGGCTTTCGACTACCGGAAGGCATGACCGGATCGTTGGTTGCAGCAGAACCGATGATTGCGAATCCGGTCGCCTTCACTGTCACCAATGACGGACGAATTTTCGTCTGCGAAACGTTTCGACAGGAAGTCGGAGTCGAAGACAATCGCAATCACATGAACTGGCTGGAGAATGACCTGCAGCTGGAATCCATTGAAGAACGCGCGGCCATGTTTCACAAATACATGGGACATGACGTGGAAAAATGGGGGCGAGAACACGACCGTCTGCGAATGCTGCA
>QWOO01000327.1 GCA_003669615.1 Planctomycetota bacterium | reverse complement strand
GGATTCGTCCGATGAACCACGCAAGTGGTTCGAGTCGGAACAGTTCTATCAAAGGACTAAACAGTTCCGCTCGGCATCAATGCCCTGACAGTGACCGCGCCTTGTATCCACCCTTCGACTTGAAATAGAGGTACAAGGCGATGTAACAGACGAGCATGAAGGCTGGGAACATGACCATTTTTCCAAGTGCTTCAAAGTTTCCGCTCTTTTTAGCATCGGAAAGTGCAGTAAGACCAGCCTCGTCTGTCACGGCCTTTTCCTTGTCAGGATCTATTGCCTGATAGGCAATCCCCATAAACTCTTTGTCTGAAATGACGGTCTGGGCAACTTCTGAGGATTTTTCCATCAAGACAGTACTAGCGGTTTGAGCCTGCACATAACCAATGAATGGGGTGCCCAGAACACCCACAGCAATCATACCGATGCCAGAGATAGCATTCAGTGTTAATGCACCACCCTTAGGACACTGCTCCGCAGTCACGCCCAACATAGTCGGCCAGAAGAATGTCTTTCCGAATCCGTACAAGGTTGCCGCAGCGAAAATCATTGGAAGTTCTGCATTGCCGCACTTCGACAAGGCAAACAATCCGGCAATTGCAAGTATGGAACTCGTAATCAGAAGTCCGATCGGTGAAAGGCTGTGTACGATCGGCCCTGCAAAGAATCTCAGGACCATCATGATAGCCGATGTATAAACCAGTACCCAAACCGGATTTCGTCCGGCAGCCTCCATGGGCTTCTCCATCAGGCCACTGATCCAGGAATCAGTACCGATCTCTGCAGTCGCCAGTGGCATCATGATGATGATCAGAAACGCAAGAATAGCGCGGCCAAGACTTCTGGTGTAGGCTCCAAACCCAATTGTTAAAAGAGCCGTTAAAATCGGAGCGTAGTACCGCGCATTGCCTTCTTTCCAGCCGAACACTTCACCCAATTGCATGAAGATCAGGCCGAACCCCATCATAGCGCCGAATGCACCAAACTCACCAAGCATTTCTCGGTATGAAACTCCGGCGGATTCCTGTTCGCTCTTCGGAAATTTTGCACCCAGAAGCATGAGCAGATAAACAACAGCCGGAATTCCCACCAGCCCTACGACAATTCTCCAGTCGCCACTCTTCAGCGTCTCTTCCAGATAAATTGTTGCTATGCCACAGAATACAAGCCCGCCGGGCCATCCTGCATGAAGGATATTCAACCACTTGGTTTTTTCCTTGTTGAACATCGTTGCCACAACAGGATTGATGAAGGCTTCCACGGTTCCATTGCCGAGAGCCAGGATAATGCTGGCCAGATACAGAAGGTCATATCCAGACTTCTGTGCGGCAACCAGGGCTTCACCCTCAACCCCGTGCACTTTCGAATATGCCATACAGGCGAGTGTCAGATAGACAGCGAAACAGACAAAAGAGAACAGCATTGCAACTTTGTAGCCAATGCGGTCAATGACCAGACTGAAGAGGATAATTGAGATTGCAAATGGCCAGATCCCAGCTCCAATCAATTCACCCACCTTTACCTGATCAAGATTGAATTCCGCCCCAAATCTCACTGTGCAAAGCGTAATTCGACTGATGAACGCAAAGGATGTGGTGACCAGAGCAATGAAGCATCCCCAAAAAACCATTTTCTGGCCTGAGGATTGTTCGACTTTCGGTTCCGCCATTACAAAAATCTCCGCGGTTGGTTGAGTGGTAAATGCAGAAGAATCGCTGCCACGAAATGTACGCTGGTCAGCAAGTGCGTACCATATGTTCAGAGTTGCCTGAAATGCGAGCGTTCCGCTGGAATGCTAACCAGAGACTCCTGTCAATTGCAATCAGGGGAGCGATTGAGTGCCAACGAAACCGCTGAGGGACAAGCCGAACCGCTACCATCGGCATTTATTTAAGTTCGTCCCGGAGCTGTGGACCACTCAATCCGGATAGATTTGAAGCCCAGGATTTTCCCTAAGAGCAGCGTGCAGCGAAGACCAACCGACATCGCCACCGCGACGTCCCACGTGGACTCAAGCAAGCAAACGCATATTGCATTTTCAGGTATGCTTCGGCTCTACAGCCATTCCAGCGTGCAGATCGCTGGAATGTTTTCTTTTTCGTTCGCGATGTCTTCGTTTATGCTGCCGTGCGCTTCTTAACTCGATTTGGCTTCGCCACCGTGTAGACAACCGAGTTCCCCTGCTTGCCACAGATATCGAAGAACTCCATCCTTCGAAAACACCATGCGGCTTTCTGTGCCAGCCAGCGTGGCATTTTGCTGGCGGCCACGAGATCCGCCGTGGTGAAATGTTCCGGCAGTTGGAGGTCGAGAGCTTTCCAGAGATCGCTCGCCGTTTTAAGTTTCACATGGTGCTCAACGGTCACCAGCATGCGTTCGTCAACACTGTATTTCTTTCGCCACGAACTTCGCTCCGTGGGCGGGACTCGCACTTCTTCCTGCACTGTCAGCAGCACATCCAACTGCAGTCGAGGATGCGGAAATATTCCAAAGTGGACAAGTTCCAGAAAGACGTGAGCCAGTGTTTGTCGGACCGGGCTGAATCGAGCACTCACGACATCACCACCACGCCGGTGCAGCGTCACAATCTTTTTGCGAGCTGCCAGAGGCTTCACGACGACGACCTGATGGTCTTCGACAAGTGTCCTGACTTTGTTGCGAATGGCAGACAGCGAGGCGCACTGGATCTCGATCAGTCGGCCCTTGCGATCTACCGCATCAATCCTGAAACCGCCGACGACCACTTCGTGCCGGTCCGGATCAGAGACATAGTGCTCTTTCAGCTGCTGATGCAGCATTGTTGCCACAGTTGGACCTCCCTGTCGAACCGGTCAATGCAAAACCCGACAGACCATTTGCCTGCCGGGCGAAACAAATGTGCAAATCTGTCCTCCGATGTCGGAGATCAGCGTGCGTCTTTCATGCAGTCGATGCCCATATAAACAACCAATCCGGATGCCAGGATGAACATGATGTCCAGAACCATCTGGCCGCCAAAAGGAAATCCCAACGCGAGGTCCAGGATTGCCGCTACGCCCATCAACCCCGCGACACCCATCGAACCCACAACGATTCCCTGGGACTTGCCCGCCATTTGTGTTCTCCCGCCAAACCACAAAAATCTGATACACCTTCGCCAAGTATAAGGCACGGAAAACGTCTCATTCCAGCCTGTTTACCACTGTACCCCGCGGATCCCTGATTGTTTTTAGCGTTGGCGTCAAAATACGGCAGCTTAAGCTGCCTTTGCATGCAGTCGGCGACGCGGAAGCCGAATCTGAAACGTGCTGCCACAACCTTCCCCGTCGCTCAAAGGCGTGACGGTTCCGCCATGATCTTCGATGATTCGGTGAGTAATACTGAGTCCCAAACCGGTCCCCTGCCCTGTTTCTCGGGTCGTAAAGAATGGATCGAACACGTGCTGCAGCGTTTCCGTGTCCATCCCGCAGCCGTCATCCGAAACAGCCAGCACCAGATCGTCCACCTGCTCCTGTAAACGAATGCGGACGACTCCACCGGGGCTGGAAGCCTGAAGTGCGTTGGCTACCAG
Organism: Planctomycetota bacterium; assembly: GCA_003669615.1. Classification (GTDB taxonomy): domain Bacteria; phylum Planctomycetota; class Planctomycetia; order Planctomycetales; family Planctomycetaceae; genus SXXK01. The sequence goes on along the minus strand of QWOO01000327.1, from coordinate 6,696 downwards.
ATTCAAAATCACCTGCTTGATTTGAGCACCATTGACCTCGGCAATCACACACTTGTCGCATTCGAATTCTACCGTCCGATCCTGATACTGCCCGAGATGATGCACGATGACCAGTACCTCACGGACAAGCTCCGCGACATCGACCGGCATACAGCCTGCTTTCTCGCCCCGAGAAAAGTCAAGCAGCCGTGCAGTGATGTCCCCGCATCGACGTGACTCCCGACGGATCATGGCAACGCGATCCATCACTTCGCGAGCATCCTGCGTTTGCATTCCCAGCAGTTCATACAGGCGAAACTCCAGCGACTCTGCGGCCATGGAAATCGCGCTGAGCGGATTGTTGATTTCATGCGCAACACCTGCCGCCAGGAATCCTACATTGGCCAGCTTCTGAGATCGCACAAGCTGTTCACTGCGTTCTTTGACTTTGTGCAGCAGATCTTCTTCTGCCTGCTGAAAGCGGTCTGCCACACAATTAACACCCGCGACCACATCCGCAAACTCATCCTGCCAGTTGGAGACAGCCGTCAGTCGATAAGCGGTATCGCCATTGGCGATTCGAGTGCATCCATGCGCGATCGAACGAACCGGAACTGAGATCCACCGAAAACTGCAGATCAGAATTCCGACAAACATGACGATGGTAATGGCGCTGAAGGACAACAGCATCTGCAGAAAAGTCGACGAACGTTCGCGTTCCTTTTGAAGGGACATCTCCACCCAGTTCTTCGCCTGATACGCCGGGAGTGTTTCAAGACCCGTCTGAATGCGAGTCACCGCGCAGCCTGCGTGATATCGAGTCGCTTCCAGAGCTCGAGCGTGCTCGTCTGTGGAGATCACCTGCAGTTCCGACGCCATCTTCTGCAGCAGATTGATTTCAAAGTAGATCCGATCAAGACGAGACAGAACCTGCTGTCTCTGCTGCTGCGTGAGTTCAGCCGTCAGCGGCATCGATTCAATCCGGCGACGAAAGTCGAACAGTGCCGACTCCGCTTCCCGCACGTGAGTTACATACGAGGCTCGCATTTCCGCAACGGATGCCGACTTGCGCAGATCCAATGCAGTGCACAAGCTCTCGTAGACCCGTCCCACGGATCGACTCAAATGCTCGCGATTGGGGCTGCGGTGCAAAAGAAAATCAAGATCATCAACCGCTTCCTGATGCCAGATGAGGCCCATCACTCCGATAGTGGCCATTCCAATCATCAGCATGAGCGCAAGAGCGTGCAGTGACACCAGCCTTCTGCGAATCGTGCGGACCAGAAACACGTCGACCTCCCTGTCGATTTCGCGTCGTTTGGAATAACTTCCGTAGCTCTTCACTACCAGCAAATCTGAGAACAGGCAGATTCTGCCGCTCTTTGTTGACGGAAGTCTAGCAGTCCTCCGAATTTCCAGCCAGAGGACTCAGAAACCACGGAAAACCTTCACAAAACACTGTATTGCCTGGGCTCTGCGTTCTACCAGGAGTCCGCCGGGGCGGCAGTTTTTGAATACAAGTTGTCACAGGTTTCATCAAAGAGTCCGACCTGATTCCATGGCCCGATCGCCGTCTTCAGCCAGTTCGCAAAACGACGTTCGGCTTCTGACCGTTCAGGCTCTGTCACACGGCGAGCCTCCTGAAGCCTTTGCCGGGCCTCCCGTAGCATGGCACGAAATTCCGCGTCGTTCGCACGCAAAAAGCTGGTCCGCCGAAATCCGGATTCCACTGACTGTTCCATGCTGGTCGCGGCGGCAAAATAGATCATCCCCCACAGGCACCACAATGGAAACGACGGGATCGCTTCGTAACATCCTTCGACAAGTTCATCGACGCATCGAATTTCCTCAATCAATAGATCAGAGTACTCCTGCAGTTGATTCGTTCGCTCATGAACAGACTTCGCCGTCAACAGAATATCGGCCAGTCGCGACACGCTGAACAGAGTATGCGCGATTCCAGTGCTGTGCAGCGGATCTATAAAGCCCACGGTATTTGTCAGCGCCGCCCAGTGAACTCCCGCACCACAACCAGCGAGTCGCTGAATCCGCTTCGTGCTCTGAAGTCCGGACGCGGGCCTCACAATCTTCGCATCGCGAAACTGCCTCGACAAAAACACAGAACGGGCAATTCGAGAGTTCCATTCCTGCGTTGGTGATGCAAACTCACGAGTATCGGCACCAGCGCCGCGTCGCTGGTCAATCATAAAGCCGGCGCTCAGCGAATCGTCATCGTATCTCAGCTGCCACATCCACCCGTCAGACAGTACCTGATGCACGGCCGCATCATCACAACGATAGGGGAAGGCACCTGTTGCGATCGAATGCTCCTGCAGCAGTTCTTCACACTTGATGGCTCCGGAAAAATGTGCAAACACGGATCGCGAGTTGGTTTTCAATAAATGCGTCTGGTCGGGAACATTCAAATATTTCAGCAGCGCGCTGGACGAGCCGGTGGCATCGATCACAAATTCGGCTTCGACGGAGAATGATGTCATCGCCACAGTTTGCCCCACCAACAGCTCTGAAGCGACCTCGTCCGAGAACAGCACACCCTGCCCTGACACAAGCCATGGTTTCTGATGCTGACTGACCGAGTATTGGCTTTGCTGAAAACAGATGACTCCGGCGGATGCCGCAAGCTGAAACAAAAACTGATCGACGTCACTTCGTAGCCAGTGCGTGTCAGAGTGCTCATCGTCCACACTTGCCGAAACCAGCAGACGACGCTTGCTGAAATTGTCACGTGTCAGATCTTCCCCATCGGTTTGATCAAAGTAGGTGAATCCTCGCTTACGGCCACAGAGCAATTGAGGACAGGCACGTTTCCAGCTCCCCCAGTGACAAAGAGAACGAAGCTCGGGCAATCCATAGCGGTCAGCCATCTGCGCCAATGTGCGATCCGCGAGCGGTGTTGAGGATTCACCGATGGCAAATCGCGGATGCTGACTACGATCCAGCAGAGCGACCGACTTACCTGCCCTCGCAAGAATTAATGCCAGCAGACTGCCGCCAAAACCTGAGCCAAGGATCAATACATCCACGGGAATCGATGTCATCGGTAATAGACTTCGCAGACTCAAATGTGATGAAGTAAAGGACTAACAGCATACTGAAAAAGGTGTCCGGAACTCTCCGGCGGTACAGCTTCACAATGGTTCGGTGCCTCCGCGAAAGCTTCAGACACCTTCTTCAATGGCTTTCTAAGCGTGTGAGACAACTGTCTGGGTCAGATTCATTTCGCTCAGCCGGGCTATCTGGGCACCGGCGAGTTCCTGTTTATCAGCAAACTGGCGAGCATCCCACAGATCAGCAAAAACTCGGCCACGATTCCATGAAAGTGTTTCTCTCAGGACAGTTTCAAGTGATGACAAAGACGGCGGAGAAAAATCACCGGCTGCCGCCAATCGCTCCATGATTCCGTTTCCTCCCCGCACCGGGATGATGGAGCAGCAGGACACTCCGCAGTCGAATGCAAATCGAACCGAATCAATGGCCCGTTCAATCGCCTGAGCTTCCGAGGTGCGTGGTGGCTTCAACAGCACAAACGCTCGAATCAAAATCTGACTCTTCGACAGTAAATCACAGGCACGCGAGAAGTCGGCCGTTGTCATCTGCTTATTCAGCATCGCCAGTGTCGCCTCGTGCGAAGTTTCCAGCCCCAGAGCGATCTCAAGCTGAGTTCCACACAGTTGCTGAAATTCGTCGCAGGCCGGCCCGCAAAGGTTCGGATGGTTCTCCACAATAACCGTGTCAAATTTTCGGACTCGTTCTGCAACAGCAGCTCTGTCCTCAACAGGAATCGCGTGAGCGTCAAAGAAGTTGCCGCTGTTGTAAAGCTTCAAATGAGGCGCCACAGGCAGCCGCCCAAGTGCGTAGTCGATCTGTGCCGGAATAGCCCCACGCGGGACAGTATGCTGCGTGGTATTCTTCCACAGATCGCACATCAGACAGCGAAACGGACATTCTCGATTGGTCAGAAACACTGTCGCGACATTTTCCAGCGTCCGTCGCCGTGAGAACTCTGGCTCCACGAGGAAGTGATAAGGTAGCCACGGATCCAACGAATTCCTGTTACCGCGAGCGTTCAGAATCTCGTCACTTGCGAAATCCAGTGGTTTCAATGGAAACTCCCAGACACCGCGAGTAAAGATCCCGACTTTCGCGGCGGCGATTCAAAAGGATTAACGCAAACGTACCAGGTCACAAGCTGTCAGCGTGTGACTAATGAAGAAGGGAAGTCTCTTTATCCGTCTTTCCTCCGTCTGCCGGAGATACGAAGTCCGCGGAAATTGCGTCCGAAAAATATAGACGAAAAAAATATTGGCTCGCTTCCACTCACATTCTGGCCGGAAACAGGCCTGTTAAAAGGGGCAAACCCCTGTGTTTTCCGCTCCAGAGCCAACAGAATTGATCGTTCCCAAAAAGACGCCGAAGTCGCGGGTTTGTCTTTGTCGAAAGAACGGCAGCAATCGTGATTTGAACCAATTGCGAAGGGTTGTTATTCTTCGCCCCTTCCGAAGTGGCATTCAAGTTCGAATTCCGGAGATTATTGGCTCATGGGTACTAAGAAGACGGGTAAGGGTCGACGAAAGATTGGTCGCAAGAAACGCCGTATGCGAGCCAAGATTCGGCACCGCAAGGGCTAATCGTCGTCCCGGAGCCTGGTTTTCCCAGTGTTCCTGTGCGCTGACTTAACTTCTGATATTTGGCTGGTTGCTGGTCTGCTTGACCTCCTTCCACCTAAAAATCTGCGCGCTGCGCACTAATAAAAATCTTGAGAGCCCCGCATGTTTCGATTGTGCGGGGCTTTCTGTTTGCGCTAAGTGGTCGGGTCCTAAGTGGTCGGGTCGCATCCATTTCAGGGGTTGGGCCGACTTCGGGATTTGCTTGATGCTGGACTTTGCGGATTCCGTGAAGCTTGACACGGCAACCCGAAACCTGAATCCTAATGTTGAATGTCCTGTTGCATTTCAGCAACACTGGCATCCCGCCCGGCATCAACAAGAGGACTCTCCATGCCTCGTTCTACATTCCGCCATCTGCTTATCATGGCTGTCGTCAGCTTTTCCTGCGGTGCAAACGCGCTGCGATCGTTGGCTGATGATCCGATTCCTGCTGACTCCACGCAGGTTCGCAATCTGATTGAGCAGCAGAAACTTAAGCGGCAGGAATCCGAAAAAGAGCTGGTGCTTCGCCAGGGAGCAGCCACAGTCGCTGCCCAACGCGTGGAAGAAATCCAGAAGCAGCTGGCCGAAGCCCAGGCCCGCATGAGTGCCGAAAATCTGGAGGCAAAGAAACTGCAAGATCAGACTGCGGCCCTGGAAAAGCAAATTGTCGACCTGACAACTGCCATACCACAACACGAAGCCGCCGATTTACTCGTGGTCACGGCCAACAAAGCCTCTGCTCGGCTGGACGCATTGAAGGTTGCTCAGCAGCAGCTTCAGAGTCAGCTGGCGACTCTGCGAAAGTCGTCTGTCGAGTGGCGAAGCAAAGCGACGGATGCTGAACAGCAGATCGCCGCGATTACAGCGCAGCGACCTGAACTCGACAAAAAAGTCACCGAAACAAAAGCTGCGGCAGATGCCGCGGAAGTGACTGTCACCACGGCCCTGACGGCAATGGCAGCGGCTCAGACCACATCCGATTCGATTGCTGCCGTGCTGAAACAGGAAGACGTTCGTTTTAATGAAGCAACAGCAGCGCTCGCTGTGATCGCCAATAGTCTCAGTTCCGTTCAGAAGTCACTGACAGCAATCCAGGAAGCAGCTCAGCTTTCCGGTGTTGATTCTGCCGCCTCTGTTCAGACACTGGAAAAGGCGGTTGCAGATTTCGCCCAATCGAAGTCCGGTGCAGACGCAATGCTCGTTCAGTTCACAGCCCGCCGAGACGAACAATCAAAACTGCTGGCGACCGCTACAGCCGAACTGGAAAAGAAAGTGGCCGAGCACAAGGCCGCAGTCGCTGCAGCGGAACCAATGAAAGCCGCTCATAACGCTGCCGTCGAAGCAATCGCTTCCACAAACATCCGCGAAGCTGCGATGAAGGTTCTGAAAGTTGATGGCGAAATGTGGCAGAAGACTCTGCAGTCTCAGCTGATGGGCCTGGAACCGTCACTGCAGAAACTGAATGCAGAAATGCAGATTGTGTCCAACGAAACATTAGTGGCCAAACGTCAGGCCGAAGCGGCATTGGAACCTCTCGGTCGCTTCGTTTCCTTCTCGCGTCATGTGGCGCCCATTTTGGCAGAACGATGTATCGCCTGTCACAACACTCGCAGCCCGGGAGGCCGCCTGAATCTTGATTCGTTTGCCGCAATGACCAAAGGAGGAGAATCGGGCGCGGCGGTTTCTGCTCATAAGTCCGCTGAATCTCTTCTGCTGACGATGATTGAAGATGGCTCGATGCCGAAAGACGCCGACCCACTGAAGGCCGACGAAATTGCTGTCGTGAAACACTGGATCAACGTGGGCGCTCCTTTGGACGCTGGCATTGCCCTGAATGCCGATCTCTTTGATGTCATGCCCGAACGATCGCAGCCTCTGCCACCCAACGAATACCGAGTCGCAATTCCTGTAACGGCCGTTGCCTTCAATGCCGACGGATCTCAGCTCGCGTCCTCTGGGTATCATGAAGTGCTTGTATGGAACACGGCCGACGGCTCATTGATCCGTCGAATTTCGAACGTTGCAGAACGCATCTACGATCTGGAAT
>QWOO01000263.1 GCA_003669615.1 Planctomycetota bacterium | reverse complement strand
TCATACGGCCGGGCTCGTGGATCTCTATGATCCGGACCATGCCGACGAACTGATGGCCGGGTTCCTGCAAGCAGGCACGCGCCATGATGCTGACTCAGAACATGCTGGTTCAGAACAGACCATCACTCCATCCGTTGCAAGCGTACCAGTCGCGACGAAACCGTCCGACCTGTTTGCTGTCGGCGACGCTGTCGGCGATGTCAGTCGCTATGCGATCGTGCAGAAGCCGGTCAGTCGTCTGAGCAGTTTGATCGTCAAGGTCGAAGATCCTGACATGCGACGGGGTTTCGGACCGCTGCCGGAATCTGACAACCGCGATGCGAATCTGAGTTCTGCCGCGATCGATGAACTGTTCCTTGGCCTGCTGGACCCGGCGAATGCATTTGACCTGTTCGCGTAAGCCAAACCAGGAAACGCATCCGACAGGGAATCGCATTTGGCACAGGAGGACGCAGAAGGCGCGGAGAATCTCAGTGCTCGAGGGAGAGGAGACTGGATCTGAAGGTTTTGAAGTGTCTGCCCGACCGATGCGGATCAGGGGCTGCTTTGGGATGAGGACGTATCAGCGTCCTCGGCCAGCTGGCGAAGATCCATCAGGATTTTCAGGCTGTGGACCATCGTCACGTCCGCGGCGATTCGTCCACGAAGGTCGGTTTGCCGATCTGCCAACTCTGTCAGCCGCTGCAGTCCGGACTGCTGCTGCCTGCTGGACGCTTCGGGAATTTCGATTTCAAAGTGTTTGGCCTGGCGATGCAGTTCCTGCCATTGCGACCAGCTTTGGGCCAGATCAAACAGTGTCGCCGTCCCTGAGTCATAAAGCCGGGCCTCTGATGCCAGCAAGTCCCGGCCGGCCTGGTCTGCGTTCTGAAAGGCCGTTGACGCAGTGGGCTCGTTTTTTGACAGTCCCGCGAGCAACAAAGAGCTGCGACTCAATTCAAACTGAGCCTGATGGACGTGATCAATGCGACCTCCATCGGCACCACGTTGTGCCAGATTTTCTGTGTTGATCAGAATCTGTTGCATTCGTGCCTGATAATCGATCAGTCCGGGAATCGCAGCATCGGCGATTTCCGGCTCAGAAAGGTCTCCTGCCATGAGCGATGCCGCGTGCGACAGATCGCTCAGCGTGGCAAGGCCATCTTCAAAATCGGCGAGTCTCAGGGCATATTGATTCCTCGCCCTGTCACTCACAAGCTGCCGGGCCTGAGCACGGCTGGCTGCATTTTGAGGATTCGTGGTTGCGAGGGCCGCCGCTTCAGCTGCCAAAAAATCGGCTTGCGCAAGATCGGCTTGCCATCCGCGGGCCGCGGGCTGGTTGAATTGCTGCAACAGACCGGCCGCAGCCTGCAACTGCTGAGCATGCGCTGCGAGCGCTTCAGAACGCCCGGCTTCGCTCCCACGCACGTCCGCGGCTGCCAATTCCATCTTCAGCGCAAGAGCCAACTGGTCTGAATAGTCAGCCAGCGGAAGCAAACCCCGCTCGAAAGCTGCACGACTTTCGCTCCGCAGAAGCGACGCAGTGTCGCTGGAAGTCCGGAGAAATCGCAGAGCGGCGGGCGGGAGTTTACTTTGTGATTGTCTCGCCGGTACGGCGGCTGACCCTCGCGATGATGTCTTATTCCGTGGCGATCGCAAGCCTGACTTATTTGGGTCGCCTGCTTTTGGGTCGCCTGCTTTGGGGTCGCCTGCTTTGGGGTCGCCTGCTTTGAGGTCGCCTGCTTTTGAGTTGACTGGTTTTGGGGCAAGCAGCCTCGAACCGGACGACTTTGTGTCAGACCGGTGGGAGTGGGATCTTCGTGAACCGAACGCTTTCGGGTCCGTCGCTTTCGGGCTGACGGCTTTTGTGTCGAGCGAGTTTGTGTCAGTTACGGGGTTAGCGGATTGTTCCTGACACGCAATCAGCAGGCGCCCAGCCAGAACGAGAGCAAAGAGTAATGCTGTTGTCATTCACACAGATTCCCGTATGACGTCCCGTATTTGCCGTGGCACTGATGACGCAGGGACGAGCGCGCAACGCGAGCGCCAGCCCACCCTTCGGCATTTCAAATTTGAAATCTCAAACCACGAGTCGTGGGGCGGCGCGGCTGATCAGTCGCTGGTCCCACCCTACAAATCTCGAACGACCAAATACGCTCAAAACATCCTTCAAGGGGTTGCCCTTCGGGTCGTCTGGCGATGGGTTGCTGACAGATGATCAAGGGCTCGGTGCCGGACTGGAGAAAGGACTCCGGTCAGGCCGCAGCCCTGATCCTGACACCGGCTGACGGTGTGTTCGTTTTCTGATCGGATTCTTTCCCCAGAAGTTCATTCCAATGATCCTGCGGCATGTTCATGCCCAGACGGAGGGCACCAGCGGCCACGGCGAACATACAGTCGTTTGAGCGAGTGACTTCGCACGCACCGTACGGTTCCAGAGCCTTGCGAATCACCTTTTCGAAGCCCTGAATCTGACTGCTGCCGCCGCACAGCAGGATATTGCCGAGCAGTGACGTCTGAAATTCCGGATCAAAATCTCCGATGAGCGACTTAATGGCCTCAATCACGGGCTCGACCAGGATTTTGCACGCGGCCTGCAACGGAGCCGTCACGTCGACTTGTTGGGGCAGCCCGCCGACTCGCAGCGGCACACACACCTGTTCGAGAGCCTCGCCGACAAAGCCATGTTTCTCTTTGATCTGCTGCGCCATGCGTAAAGACAGGGGGATATTTGGATAAGCCTCTTTCATCAACCGGATAAATTCTTCATCGACGTGCGACCCACCCACGGGCACCGTCATCTGATCTTCATCAGTCGGATAGGAACCATACATGGGGCAAAGATCGGTCGTTCCCGCACCGATGTCGACCACCAAAGCATCGACGAGGAGATTCATGCCGTAGGCGACAGCGAATGGCTCGGCAACCACAATGACGGCGTCGAATGCCTGCGATGCCGCCTCGATGATGAATCGCTTGTTCTTGATACTGGCGCGGGAAGGCACTCCAATCACACCGAAGACAGGTGTGTCCTTGGGAGGTGCCACCAACGACACCACATGGTTAATGAGCAGACGAGCGGCGTCTTTGTGGAGATCCACAAGTTCTCCGGAAACTCCGGCTTCAGCGGGATCAAGATACTTCAGGCCGCCGTTTTGAAACGGGCGAACATAATCCAGCGACAATCGCTTGTCGAGAACTTCACTTCCAAAAAGCACATCGCGTCCAAGCGCCGCGCGGGCAATATGATCTTTCGGAAATCCGACGATGCTCTGAGCGACGGCCCGATTGCCATTGGACGCAATCACCGAGGTCTTAAAGGTCCCAAGATCCATTCCCACGCAGAAAGGTTTTTTTTTCGAGGATTCCGTGTCGCTCGCGATTGGTGTTCGATTCATCTTCTGTTTTTCTGTCCGTTGTTAAAACTCGAAAATGCATGTCTTCCTCCCCCGCGGCGGAAATGCCCGCAGGAGGGATCGCTGGATGATGATGAAGACTTTGCCGTGTTTCAGTTCTCTGCCCACTTGCGGGGAAACTGATCTCTGATGGCCAGATTCTGTCGCAGAACGTCGTCCATCATCCCGTCACGCGATACCAATGGCTCGGCGGCTTGCGGCAGCGGCTGTTTGCCCGGCCTGAATCCCGAATCATACGTCGTGGCCTCGATTGTTTTTTTTGCGAGTCCGCTGCGGGCCGGTGGATGCGGCTCGCTTTGACCAACGCGCCGAGGCCGGTGAGAGACGCTGTACTCAGCCGGCACGTCCCGACGTGTTCCTCGATGTGCTCCCTGATCCGAAGAGGCCTCAAGCTCAAAGCCGCTCTCAACGACACGATCCCCGTTCACAACAGAGACGCTGCAAAGCGGTAGTTGTTGACCGGGCCTCATTATTCGGAGGGCGATCAGCATAAACAGGAGGACGACGGAGACGCAAACAGCAAGTCCGAAGGCAATTGCGACCACCGGCGACAGGACTGTTCCGGGTGACGCCAGTAACTGCGCAACGTCGGACTGAGGCATGCGCCCCTGATGATTTCGCCACAAGGATTCGTCGTTCGTATCGGCGTGTTCCGTCGAGTTCGCTGCCTGAGTCACGCCACCGCGCTGCAAGTTGTCGTCTTGAGTGGACAAACCCGATGGGGCCGCCATCGTGGCGTCCTCGAATTTCGTCTGCCGGATCGCCCGACCGGTTGCATCGCCTGAGGCATCAGAAAACTCGCTGTTCACCACGGGCTGGAAATTCCGGCCCTGTTCTTCTTCCGCTTGCGGGAAATTTTTCGGACCGTTCAGTGGTACAGGCGCAAGTTCCCACGCAGCATGTGTCAACGGGATGAACGGTTTTGAATCATCATTCGCGTGTCTCGGTGCTGAGGAATTTCCGACATCCTCCAGTTCAAGTTCGTGATCAGAGTTCTGCAGGAGTTCGACGAGCATGGGCTGATCGATCTGCTCATTTTCCGGCGTCTCACCAGTCTCATTGGTCGCTTCGTTCTCACCCGTCGCTTTAGTCTCATTCGTCGTATCGGTCTCAGCAGTCGCATCAGCGAAAGAGACACCAGACTGATTCTCCTCATTCTCGTCAGTTTCGCCCTGTTGGTCGTCCGGAGTTGCGAGGAGTGTGTCTGGAGTTTCCCCCTGGGCGATCGATTCCGGCGGTTGACCGGTTGGTGCGTTTCGACTTTGGAACACCTGTTTCTCACCATACCAAATCTCAAGCACCGCCCCGGTTTTGTCCGGGGACGGCGCGGCACCTCGCTGCGGGCGCCGCGAGCGTTGTTGCGACTGCGACTGTGACTGTGTTTGTGGGGCAATCTCCGGAACAGGATTTGACGAGGCGACGCGCGCGTCTGCCTTCTGATCCCGCTGTTGTTGTTCCCGGAAGGGCAGCGATGGGACATCAGTCGTCTGCGAGCCAGAAGAGGTTTCCGTTGCGGTCGGTGTCGTGGGGGATTGCTCCCCTTCGGTTACGATGGCATCATCCGGACTGGCCTCGACTTCAGCGATCGCCTGAGACTGCCGCTCGAGGATGCTCAGGCTGGTTTTTCGCGGAGCAGGAACATCCCGCTGAATCGGGAACTGCTGCGGTTCGCGTTCAACACGAGCAGTCGTCTGCGAGCCAGAAGAAGTTTCTGTTGCAGTCGGTGTCGTGGGGGATTGCTCCCCTACGGTTACGATGGCATCATCTGGACTGGCCTCGAGTTCAGCGATCGCCTGAGACTGCCGCTCGAGGATGCTCAGGCTGGTTTTTCGTGGAGCAGGAACATCCCGCTGAATCGGGAACTGCTGCGGTTCGCGTTCAACACGCGGAAAAGGATCCGCCAAAGATCCGGACACAGTCTGCGAACCCGCCGCGTCTGGAGCAACCCCGTCGTCTGGAGCAACCCCGTCGTCTGCCGGGGGGGTGTTGGTCTCCGGTCGGTTGGGCTCGCCTGTCACTGAGGATCTGTTTTGATTGGATCTGCGTGGCGGAGTCTGCCGTGAAATCAGAGCCATCGGAACGTTTGCGGAATTGTCAAGAGGCCTCGGCGTGTTGGCAGGGCTGACAATTGATGAGATTGGGCGCCAACATGCGTCGAAGACGATATTCGAACTCGATTTTTGTGTGCCTGCTCGAGGGATTTGGCCGGGTTCGACCTCTGTCATCTCGTTCGATGTCTGCTGAATATCGCCCCTGCTTGCCGTTCGCCCGGCAGGCACTGCTGCTGCCATCGGGAACAGCGATTTTGGGGCGTCACCCGGCAGGGAAATCGCCACAGATTCTGGCTGTTTTTGCAAACGGCTCGCGCCCCCACCGTCCTTGTTGTCTGTGCTTCGTGCGATTGTCCGCAGAGTAATTGTGTGGTTATTCGCCGGGTCGCTGCCGGAATCACTGGCTGTCGCAGGGAATGGCTTACTGACGGTCGTGATCTTAGAAGCCCTGGAATTCTTCGCCGGCAGCTGTTTCGCCGGCAGCTGTGAAGATCCTGGGGTCGCGAAAATCTCCGAAACCGGCATCGAAGCAGCAGTTTTCTCCAGCGTCGCCGAGCGACTGGAAATCGAGACTTTGCCCTCGGGCGCCTTGTCGGAGATCCGCACCACTCCAGGCGGCGTCGCACTGACACCGCCAATGCTGACAATTGTGCAGCACACCGTCAGCAAAAGACCACGAAGTAAGTGATGTATCATGAGTGGTGTATCAAATGTTTTGGCATCGCTTTATCCGGCAGAAACCGCTTGAACCCCATTCTCATTCTGAGAGCACGGCAGTCAGTTCATCGACCGTGCTGAGTGTAAAGATAAGTAGACTTTTCCGGTTTTTCCGATTCTGAGGGTTCTTCCGGTTGCGCGAAGCCAACCTCCATCGGCGATCTCTGAGCGGGTAACTGCAGCTCAATGGCCTTTGCCTGAGAATTTGTGAGCGGTTGGTCGCTCGGGCGCTGGCGATTTAATGTCGATTTGAGCACCAGTTGTTTAAACTCGGGGTCGAAAGGCCAGGATTTCACTCAGCCTGTCCGTTCGGCCACCGGTGTAACGATCAATTCAGGCAGTGGAGTCATCGTTGCCGGAATCAGTCTCTGCGGGCTTTTTGCGACGACGTCTCAGGACTTGGCGGACCGTGAGTAACAGCACAACTGAGATGGCAGTGAACTTCGCAAACCAAATTAACATGTCATGGAGCACGTCGTTCATATGACTGGCCGTTTTGTTTACCCTGGAGCGGTTGCAGAAATGAGCCGGTGGTCAGCGCAGCGCCACCACCGGATTGTTGAAACGCATGAGATTGCACCCTAAGGGGGTGACAGCACGCCGCGATCACTTTTCGAGATTTGTCGCCACCAGGCAGCGCTGGCATATCAGGTGCCTCCATAGCCAAGGATGGTCGGAAACAGAAAAAACGGGGCGACTGGCATGAATTTTGAATAGGTGTTCGGTAGCGGACGACTTATTTGAGCATATAGCGGGGAATCTTGACAATGCAGCATCTTGATACTGAATCAATCATCCTTGTGGTTTCCATTTTGATTTTCACGTCGTCTGCGGCGGTCTCTGATTTTCTGACCCGTCGGATCCCCAACTGGATGACTCTTCCGGTTCTCTTGCTGGGCTTTGCGTATCAGGCGACGTTCCACGGTTGGTCAGGAGTTCTGGATGGATTGCAGGGCTTTGGTGTCGGGGCCGGACCACTGCTCGTGATGTGGCTGATTGGAAGCGGTGGCGGCGGAGACGTTAAGCTGATGGGCGCTCTCAGTGCCTGGCTGGGATTTCGCCTGACAGTGATGGTGCTGATCGGGAGTATTGTTTGTGTACTGCTCGGCAGCCTGCTGATGTGGGCGTGGAGCGTCTTCCTGAATCCGTCAAGTCTCAAAAAGTTAGTACGACCGCGGTCGTCCGCCAAGCCGGGAAAACGAAAGCATGTGTCAACGATGACAGTGGAAGAGCGAAAGCAGCGGCGACTGATGCCGTTCGCAATTCCGGTCAGTGTGGCAACGTGGATGCTCGTCTTCTGGAAGTTCCTGACGTTCTGAGCCGGGCCGACCTCGCGCCCTCGCGTCGGAGAAACGACTTTGTCTGCAGCGTAAGCGAGGCGAGTCATTGCGTGTTCGAGCGGCAACACCTGTTAACCCGGATTGACACACCGCAACAATCTCTTGCTGTCGCACCTGAGATAAACCCACTTGCTGGAGTTTGCAATGTCTCAGGTCAACCGTCCCCCAACGCAGTTAAGAAGTGTGACAGGGCCAGAACCAGCGAATAGCCCCCTCATCCGGCCTGCCGGCCACCTGCTCCATCTTGCGGGGCGGTGTTGATTTCATCAGCCGGAACGCGCTGCGTCCGGTTTTCGGCACAAAAAACACTGCAAAAATAACCGGGGCGATAAATCCGTAACGGCGTTGCCCTCATGGTGCCCCAAAACGTTGACGGCGATGCTGCATTCCGTGGAATTGTAAGATCTGACCACTGCAACTGGCGCGACGCCGCTCAAACCAGATTAAGGCGTGTTGATCGCGTTGATGGCGGCGGCAAGGTCATTGAGTTCGTTAATCAGGGCTTCCCGGAGTGTGCTCAGGCCAACAATGACACCGATTCCCACGAGTGTCAGCAAAAGCAGGTACTCGATTGTCACGACGCCCCGGGTTTTTCGGCGTAAAGCGGGTAGACATCGCCTGACTGAATGAATCATTAGTTTCTGACCTCCGGAACACGGGGATTAGTGATCGATGAAATTGTCGCTGAGTTCTGGTCGTGCGATGCCTGTCCTTGCCGCACTTTCCGTGCCGATTGGCCTTTTGGCGATTGCACACTGGCGGGCGTCTGGTGCGGTCCTGCCGGAAACCTCTGCCATTTGTAGCGGGCGGTCTCTTTGAGGTCGGTGGATTTCCTGTCGCTCGTGGCACCCCTGCCGGACGAGTTGATGACAGACTGGTACCTTGGCAGGTCGCGAATGAAGACAACCGCCTGCGTATCTGCATAAATCTGCACCCATCCGGGGCGATGGCGAAGGTCTTCAGCAGCTCGGCGATCTCGTGGCAAGAGAGCGATGTCGGTCGGATATTTGTCGAGGATGGCGGTGCTTGCGGCATTAGTCCCGTCAGCCATTTCAAACAGAAGAAAGTCCCGTTCAAGCGACATCGGGTACACTGTGCGGTATCGGCCGTCAAACGCGATGTGGACTCGCGGGTAAAGATGCCAAAGCACATACTGGCTCCATCCGTATGTGGTGACCAGGTTTCCTTCGACGCCGCTGCGATCCAGAAAAGTGACGGCATTCATGGGGACGCCTGCGACATCCCGGCTGACTTCGGCTGCGATCTGCCACGGTTGAATTCCCTGTCCGCGGCGGGAATCGACAGCAATGATCTGGAGAGACAGCAACGACAGCAGAACGGCGGAGACCGCGATCGCCCGATGCCAGCGGCGATGATCACCGGCCATCTGTTGTGAGAGGTGTTTGAACAGGACTCGAAAACTGTCGGACAGCGGGCCGGGGAGCAGAATCAACGTGGTGATGCTCAGCAGCGCGACATGTCGTATGTGACTCACGGCTTCATAGCCCACAACGGTCAGCACGAGCAGGTCCAGCCAGTTCCGTCGTCGCGACCACGGCAACGCGAGTGCCGTCAGCAGGAACGGGACGTAGAAGGTCGCCGCCTGCGGTGCGGCCCAGAGCGGCTGCCATTCACGAATCGGCTGATAGGGAACAAGGTGTTCGATCAGCATACGATGCAGATGGAAGCCATAGGGGTTGATGAGCGTTGCAGCCAGTGAGGCACCGGTGAGGAACACTATCCGCATGGCCTCCCGCCGGGGCGATCGCCGTTGAGCTTCGCAGATCTCCGCTGCGGCCTCGCTCAGATTGGAAGGACGCAGGCTGCGAATGAACCAGGCCGCAAAAAAGACGGCCTGAAGTCCCAGACCGCTCAAGAATCCGCCGTGTAGGTTTGCCCAGAGTCCGGTGAGCGGCGGGAGAATCCAGAGGACCCGGGTCCCGGGGGTGTCCCAGTGTCTGCGAAGCACCAGCAGCGTTACCGCAAACAAGGCAAAGGTCGCCAGCTGCGGTCGCACGAACACCACGAATTCCGACAGACATTCCGTGTTCAACACCAGAAGCGTGATGATGGCCGCGACACTGGCACGCGCGCGATGCATGGCCAGTGCGGCGCAGGCAAAGACGATTGCCACCAGCGCGTTACGCCAAAACCAAAGACCGATGCTTCCCCAATGCAACCAAAGCCAGCCAAAGATGTATTCGGTCAGCCATTCGTGGTTGATCCACACCGCTCCGGGGACGGTGTAGGAAAACGGATCGGCGTATTCTGCCAGGACATGGTTCTGGTGAGCACGCATCCCATAGAGCGTGTGCCCCCAGAGATCCGGGTCCGCAATGGTCTGGCCACAGGCAAACACCAGACAGACAATCCAGATGGCGCCAACCAGCAATGTCCGTTCGCGGGCGGACATCTGCCATGTGTCGGGTGTCGTTTCGATGGTTGACATGTCAGGGTACGACCGTGGTCACGTGAACGAGTCTTGGTTTTTCAGGACTGCTGCTGGTGTCATAACGGGCTGTCGCTCTCGCCTGGATCGATCGCGGCCCGCCGAAACCATTCCAGAGGCCTGGTACACTGACGGTTGCATAGACAATACAGGCCCGTCTGCCGTCGTTCGGAATCGTCTGCCCGGCGGCTGTAAACTTGCCGCTGGAGTACCTCCCGATGGTCACGCTCGGTGTCGTTGTAATCATGTTTCCGAGAACGGTGTTGGCTTGTGTGAACCTGACACCGGCTGCTGCCGCCGTAGTTCGGTCGCTCGAAGACGTGTCTGGCAGACCGCCCCAGACCTTGACGCACGCCAATGCTCCCGACTCCACAGCCGTTTCGAGTTCAATTCT
>QWOO01000189.1 GCA_003669615.1 Planctomycetota bacterium | reverse complement strand
GTTTCGTTCTTCGCCGCAGTTTATGCATCCACCGATCTTCGCCGTCGTCCGTTTCCTTGAGGAATGAACCGGCCAGCAATCGGTAGAAGAACAATAGCGTGAATGCGCCGAAGACGGCCGCAAAGAAGCCTTTCATGCTGATGGGATCAACAGTCGCATCACGCCAGAAGAAAAGCACGGTTCCGCAGCCAACAACTGATCCTCCGATGCCCGTCAACATCGTTGCGACAGCGCCTCCAGGATCTCGCCCGGGCATTATTGCCTTGGCTGCCAGGCCCGTGAGTGTTCCGAAACCTACCCAACGCAGGAGTTCGTTCACACTGCCTCGAAGGACTTCGACAAACTCTGCTTCTGTCATGGACGGGCCTCCTGCCCGAGCCTTCTGATATCAGGGCCTGGACCCCACCATAAGGATCCCACTGAACAGCGCAAACTGGTGCCCGACTGCCCTTTCTATTTCGGCATCTTCGAACTAGTCAACGCAGTCGGAAAAGACTTCTTTAAATTCTTGTCCTGCCTTCCCGCCGCTTCCGGCAAACTCTGCTGAAAAACAGCCGCTCGTTCCGACGTCTCCGTCCTTCGAGCCGCCTCATTACGGCTTTGACCGGCCGCGTTGTCGGACATCGCTTTTATTTGCACTTCCTTCAGAAGGACGAACTGCGGGCTCACGACTTCTGCGGGACGGAGCAGCTCCTGCTTCGCTTCGCACCGGAGCACGCTCGACGGGAGTACGCCCCACTGGAGCACTTTGGACAGGAGCACGTTCAATGGGCGGACGCCTGACCGGCGCCGATTCAACCGGCTTTCTTCCTTCTATCCGTTGCGTTGGTCGCGTTCCCCCTTCTGTCCTTGAACTTGAAGGCGGCTGCGAAACCGGTGCGGAACGCACTTCGCGTTTTTGAGCTGACTCAGGCCGCGCTTTTCGCTCCGGAGCGATAGTAGCCCGAGACCGAATGCCAGGTACTGTGCTTTGAGGACGAGACGTGCCGGCGTTGCCATTCGTATCGCCAATGTTTGGAGTAGAAGCACCTGGCATCGTCGTGCGCGGCGTTTCTTCCCGTTGCTTGGCCGCTGCGTCGTTCAGTCTGCGTGTCGAATTCTCTAGACGATTTTCAACACGTTTTGCGTCCCCGCGCACCTCTGTGGGACTTTTCCGCGAGGGCACTTCTTGATTCTGCGGAATCGCTTCCTCCGCAGACTTACGGATAACATCAGGCCGAACGTTGTCCGGCTGAGGTTTTTCCTGACGTCGGCCCGAACCGGTCTTCTTTTCCGGCGCGGCAGCAGGCGCGGCAGCAGGCGCGGCAGCAAGCGCGGCAGCAGGTGCAGCTGCAGGATCCGGCAAAGATCCGGCCTCAACTCGCTTCGGCATTTCCTGCCTTTTCGAATCTTCCTGAATCTGCCCTGCCCCACCTGTTTCCGCGTTTCGCCTCCCAGGATGAGAACCCCGGCCCGGGAGGCCCACGCCTTTCGGGGTTTCTCCTCGCGATACCGGATCGGCCGGAACCGCCAACGCAGCAGAGTCTCCCGCTTTCGTTTTCTGATCTTCACGGGAAGAATCATCTCCACGCCGCTCACGACCCTGCGGCCGATCCGCTGGCAAACGGCCTGCTTCGACCGTGTTTTTCCCGCCCCGATCATTGCCGCCGGGCTGGACCAGCAAGCTTTGGGAGTTTTTCGAACCCCTATTCGCCCGATCTGCCGTATTCGGTTCAGCCGTATTCGGTTCAGCCGTATTCGGTTCAGCCGTATTCGGTTCAGCCGTATTCGGTTCAGCCGTATTCGATTCGACCACAGTCGCTTCTTCTGTTCGCGGCTGCGATGTTTCGCGAACCATTGGAGGCAGTGTCAGTTTCTCGGGACGTTCCCCACGAATTCGATCCCGTTTCGCGGTCTGAGGCCCCTCATTGGCGACGGGCGGATCTTTGCGGCCAGCTCGCGGCCGATCCGTTTCGTTCTTACCCGCAGCCTCTGAACCGCCAGAACCAAGGCTATCCGCAGGAGGCTTCGTTTCCCCTGGGACAGCCGAGTTCACCACGTCGTGGTCGTGTTCGCGATGACCATCCTGACGGTCTCCTCGATTTACGCTCTCGGCCTCGCGTCGGTGTCGGACGAGATTTTCAAACTGTTCGGCACCGCTTTTCGAACGCTGGCGCTGGGCGGTCTCCAATTTCACAAATCGCAGACCAGAAGAGTTTTCGTCCCTGCGGTCAACGAGATTCTGCAGCTGGTTGCCCAGTCGGGAATGTTCGTGATTGCCGTCTTGTCCATGCGGTTGTCCCCAGTTGTCCTGGTCCCGCCACGTGCGTGCGGGCCGTCGGTCCGGATTATTCACGAACAGATTAAACTGCAGCGTTCTTTGGGAGTAAAAATCGCGACCCCGGCCGCCTCGACTGTAATGACAGAACAGAGGATCTGAGCCGTGATGCTGACGATGATAATCGTGCCACGGCATGATGCCTCGACTTGCATAAGGCGTACTGTAGTAGTCACCGAAGTAGTAGTGCTGGTGTCGAGGCCGCACCCAAAAATGGAACTGCAGCAAATTGGAAGCCACCACGATTCGAGGCGTGAACCTCACATGGCGAGTTGTGTAAACCTGACGGTGGAAGTAACACGGCGCGAACAGGACTCCGCGACGCTCGAGAGGATAATCCCAGTATCCGCTGCAGTAATAGAATCCTCGAGGCGTCCATTGGTAACGTGCCGGAACCCAGACCCAATTGGAATATCCGCCCGACCAATAGCCTGGTCGCCAGACGTAACGATTTTGCATCCAGTTCCAACAGCCCGGAATCCAGATATGTTCTACAGACGGAGCAATGCCCACCGGCCCCTGCTCAAGCGATTGAGGAGGCGACTCTTCCAGATACTCAATTTCTGCCGTGGTCGTGGAAACCCATGTCCCCGCAACCCATTGATAACCGCCCTCGGCTTCGGTCCAGTAGCCAGGCAACCACCGAAATCCCTGTGGTACTTCTCGCCAGATGCCGCTGACCCACATAAAGTCTTCGCGGTCGTCATCCCACGCCCAGTAACCCGAAATCCACTCGACAGTCCGCCCTTCCGGACGAACTTCCGGCGGAACTTCCTCAACCGTTTCCGGAGGCTTCGCGGCGATAACCAGACCAGGCAGTGGATCCGGATTGACTTGCTCAGCAAAGGCTTCATGCACTGGCCCCCGCAGCATAGCTTCCGCGTCTTCTTCCGAAAGGTCGGCCGCGTCAACAGGAGTCAGCACGGTTGATGAAGGAGTCGCTGGTGGAAGCTCATCGGCAGCCGGGATTGAGAAAGGAACAATGTTTTCGGCAGGGAGAGGTTCCTGAGCATCCAGTCGGCTGCTGTTATCCATCAAGACGACATTCAGCGCGACAGCTGTTGCCACAGTCACAAAAACAGCAGACCAGGTCCGCAGAATCATGCGTGTCAATTGGTGGCTCATAGATGATCTCCCGGATGAGGTTCAGAAACAGCGGGCCGCAGCTCCGATCCTGGAGCTCTCCGACGAACGAGTAGAATGAAGCAGATCCTGCGCCAGTCCCTTGCATCCGATTCTTCATGGGGAGGCCACGAGTATTTTTGTGGGCGGTACCTCACGTATCTCAACATGATATTTTTAGTGGAAAAATTCCTGGCCATTCTCGCGAAGAGCGTACTCTCGGTGATGCCGCGTTAAACCGTCTTCATTGTGACGACATTTCTGACAAATCGACGACACTTGCACCATCCTCGATCTCTTGGCTCGAGCGGTCACAAGGAGCGGCCTCCGAGGAACCGGGCAGGAACACGGGTACCCCGCTTTTCCAGATGGGGATCTCCGCGTAAAGTGCTTCCATGCCTCTTGATCTGGATGATACCATTGTTGCTCTGGCCTCGCCGCCCGGCCCTGCTCTGCGCGGCATTGTGCGCGTGAGTGGCGGCGAGACCGCTGACGTTGTGGCAAAGCTGTTTAAGCCAGCGGATGGTTCCGGCGACTGGCGGTCAACTCGGCTGCCTCGACGATTTCCCGGACTCCTGCATTTGCCCGCGATTGGTGTTCCTGTCCCTGCGGCGCTGATGTACTGGCCCACGCGCCGCAGTTTCACCGGTCAACCCATGGCCGAGTTCCACCTGACCGGTTCTGTCCCCTTGCTTGAAGCGACGATTGAACATCTATGCAACTGCGGTGCACGTCTCGCGCGACGCGGCGAGTTCACGATGCGAGCCTTTCTGTCCGGCCGGATCGATCTGGTGCAGGCCGAAGCGGTTCTTGGTGTCATCGAAGCGACGGACCACGAGGAACTTCAGAAAGCTCTGTCTCAGCTGGGCGGTCAAATCACATCCAGGCTTGGAAAGGCGAGGCAGGACCTGATCGCGCTTCTGGGAGACCTCGAAGCGGGACTCGATTTTGTCGAGGAGGACATTGAGTTCATCACGCGCGATCAGATGGCCCACCGGCTTGAAGCGGCTCTAAGCGTCCTTCAGTTGCTCTCCACGGATTCAGCCGCTCGCCTGCCGTCAGGATATCGGCGGCGAGTTGTTCTGGCCGGACTACCAAACGCAGGCAAAAGCACACTCTTCAATCGACTGATTGGGCAGCAGAAGGCGATCGTGTCCCCCATCGCCGGAACAACCCGCGACTATCTGACCGCCACTTTGCGACTGAATTCGATGGAACTGGAGCTGATCGACACGGCTGGCTGGGAAGACGCCGCCGATCTCATTATGGAGCGGGCTCAACGACTGCGTGGCGAACAGGTCTCTGCTTCGGACATTGTTGTGTGGTGTTCTGCCGCAGATTTGTCCGCAAGTGAACAAGCCGATGATCGACGTCTGAGTGAATTGGCTGCCCAACAGTGCGCGGCGATGCTGCGCGTCATCACGCGTGCCGATGTTATGGGCCTCGATCAGCAGACGGCGGCTGATCTCGTAATCACCACTCCTTCATCGCCTTCGTCATTGTCTGGTCATCCACCGCTCCTTCCGGCACCGGCCATCCATGTGAGCGGTGAAACCGGCTGGAATGTGGAAGCGTTGCGTTCCCTGCTGCAAACGTCTCTTCAGTCTGCCCATGGCTCACGCAGCGAACTGCTTGGCACAACAACTGTACGATGTCGTGACAGCCTGAACCGAGCGACCGAATGTCTTCAGCAGGCTCTCGCAGCAACCGCGGCGAATCATGGCGACGAATTGATCTCAATGGAGATTCGCCAGGCCCTGCATGAACTGGGCACCATTCTTGGGGATGTCTACACCGACGATATTCTCGATCACATCTTCAGCAACTTCTGCATCGGCAAGTAGCACCTGCAAAACCAAAACGCATACAACATCGAACCGACGTGGCCAAAACAAAACAACCATTGTCCGCCGACACGCGGGCACTCTTAGGCAGCGTTTTGAAAAACGTGCCTGGAACTCTCCGGCGGCTCACAATTCGCAGATTTTCTGGCCGCCTCCAAAGTTCCAGACACCTTTCTCAACGGCCTCTTAGACCTGACATCGGCAGACAAATTCAACGCGGCGGACTACACTGTCACGTTCTTGCAGACATCCACGGCTGGGAACTTCGGTCTTTTAATTCAGGAGAACAGGGCAATGTATCTCAATGATGTTTCCTCCGTCTGGTCCGCTTCCCGCATCGTGCGGCCTCTGGCTTCCATTGGTCTTCTCTGTGGACTGCTGCTTCCTGTTCTCACGGAAGCCACCGAGCCTGGTAGTTCCGTAACACCTTATTTCTTAAGTAGAGCTGCTGTGACTGCAATCGAAAAACTGCCTGAAGAAAATCCCTTTGCTTCCGAAAGTCCGCTGCCGTTCCACACGCCGGCCTTTGATGTGATTAAGGTCGAACACTTCCAGCCTGCGTTCATGGCCGGAATGAAGAAGCAGCTCGAAGAGATGGACATCATCGCGGCGCAGGCGGAAGCACCTACGTTTGAGAACACCATCGTCGCCATGGAAAAATCGGGCGCACTGCTGACTCGTGTTCGCAATGTGTTTTCCAATCTCACATCAGCAAATAAGAACGATGCATTACAGAACATAGAAACCGAATTGGCACCAGTTCAGGCCGCTCATTCCGACAATATTCTGCTCAATCGACGGTTGTTCGAACGCGTCGCAAAGTTGTGGGATTCAAAGGACTCGCTGAAACTCAACGGCGAACAGGCCGAAGTGCTGAAGCAGCATTATGAAAGCTTCGTGCGCGCTGGTGCGAAACTGAATGAAGAACAGCAGGCTCGCATTCGATCTCTGAACGAGCAACTCTCGAAGCTGGAAACCAAGTTCGAAGAAAACCTGCTGGCCATCACCAAAGAGCGATCCGTCGTCGTCGACAACGTCGCGGAACTGGATGGAATGGATGCCGCTGATATCGCTGCTGCGGCTGAAGGTGCGAAAGAACGTGGGCTGGAGGGCAAGTATCTGCTGGAGATCACCAACACGACTCGCGTGCCAATCCTTTCTTCACTGAACAATCGCAGTTTGCGGCAGAAGGTCTGGGAAGCGTCCGCCTACCGCGGCCTTGGTCGTGATAGCAGCATCGACAATCGTCCGATGATTCTTGAGATCGCTCAGTTGCGGGCCGAACGCGCGAAGCTGCTGGGGTTTGAAGACCATGCGTCGTACAAACTTCAGAATCAGATGGCCGAAACTCCAGCGGCCGCTCGCAAAATGCTGACCGATCTCGTCCCCGGCGTAATCGCTCGCGTGAAGGTCGAAGCGAAGGATCTTGAAGCCACGATGAAGGAATCGGGCGCTACGCATGAACTGGCTCCGTGGGACTGGGAGTACTATGCCGAGAAGCTTCGCAAGGCTCGTTTCGAAGTCGACGAGGCCGCCGTCAAACCTTACTTTGAACTCGACAGCGTATTGAAGAATGGCGTCTTCTTTACGATGAACAGGCTGTACGGCATCACCTTCAAGGAACGAAAGGATCTGCCGGTTTACCATCCGGATGTTCGCGTCTTCGATGTACTGGACCATGATGGCTCCCAGATCGGCCTGTTCTACGCAGACTTCTTCCGACGAGATTCCAAGCGCGGCGGGGCGTGGATGAGTTCCTTTGTGGATCAATCCTCGCTGCTGAATGAAAAACCGGTCATCGTGAATGTCCTGAATATTCCTCGACCAGCCGACGGCGAACCAGCTCTCATCAGCTTTGACAACGTGACCACGCTGTTCCATGAAATGGGCCACGCTTTGCATGGCATGTTTTCACAGGTCACTTACCCGTCTGTTTCCGGAACCGCAACTCCGCGCGACTTTGTGGAATTTCCGTCGACGTTTGAGGAAGACTGGGCGATTCAGCCTGAGATCCTGACCAACTACGCGCGGCATTACAAAACCGGCGAACAGATTCCAAAGGAATTGCTCGACAAGGTCATCAAAGCCAGCAAGTTTAATCAGGGCTTTGACACACTGGAGTACATTTCCGCCGCGCTGCTGGATCTCGAATGGCACTCGCTGACAAGCGAGGAGATTCCTTCGGACGTGGAAGCGTTTGAAGCCAATTCTTTGAAAAAGGTGGGCGTGGATATTCCTGCCGTTCCGCCTCGTTATCGGACAGCATATTTTGCGCACATCTGGTCTGGCGGATATTCGTCCAGCTATTACGCCTATCTCTGGAGCGAAGTGCTGGCGGCGGATGCGTTCGCTCACATGATTGCGAACGGCGGATGCACGCCGGCCAATGGCGATCTGTTCCGCAAGGAAATCCTCAGCCGTGGCGGCAGCCGCGAGCCCATGGAATCCTATAAAGCCTTCCGCGGCAGCGAACCGACTGTGGATGCGTTGCTGATTCGAAGGGGACTGAAGTAAGCTGGTTTGTGTCCGGCGGGCTATTGATTTAAGAATGTATTGATGATTTTCGTTTAACGGCGAGCGGTAGGCGCAGGCGAAGCCAGGGCGACTGCGCCACAACGGGTGATCTGCGACAATGAGTGAATCTGTTTATGAAGGCGGATGGACGCCTTTCAGGATGCAGGAACCATTCAAGGAAGTTGCTGGTGTCCAGGGTCTCAGCGGCATCGATTCGCCCCCATTTTGCAGGCTTCACAGACCCGCGTCGCCGCAAGCCCAATTACTCTCTGATGGGCATGGTCGTCATGGCCTTGACCGCAGTGAGCTGCGGTGCGGATGACTCTGTTCCCATCGCGAAGTTCGCCAGCACGAAGAAGGATTGGTTTGGCACATTTCCGAATATGTCGAAAGGCGTTCCTTCGCATGATCGGTTCAACGCCGTTTTCGGTGAGTTATGACCGGCAGTGTTTGAAAAGTTTCTGCTCAGCTGGATCACTTCGCTGCACGATATCACACACGGCCAAAGGAACACACGGAGGTTCCTTATTACATTCGGTGCCGCTAGTTATCTGGCTGCGACATTGCGAATGCGGCGGTGGCTCACTGGCATTGAGGATAATCTGCACGGGCAAGGGGACATGACGTTTGGCGAAGACCAGTGTCGTCCACGAAAAGTTAACAGCCATGCCAATTTCAGTATCCTGAGGCGGACCGCATTAAGCCTGTTGAAGAACGAGTCCACAGCAAAGATCGGTATCAAGAACAAACGACCGGCTGACGGATGGAGCGAAGATCACCTGACAAAAGTCCTTTTCAAACAATGACTTAACTCGCAATCGTGCTGGAGCCGAGCCGATAAGGCCAGTGGAGGTTTGACAGCCAAACGCAGCGAACGTACTTTGATGGCGACTAATATATGGGAAGGTGAATAACGATTTTGGCGCGTGAGTCTCTAACCTCGTCCTCTGGCAAAAGTGGCATCGCTGCAGAGGCTTTGTGCTGGATTTGTTTTATCACCAGCATTGCATCCCTGGCTATCCAGCCGGTGTCAGCCGACAGCTTCTGGTGGCATCTCAGCCGTGGTCGAGTCGTTTCAACGGGATCGCTTAGCCCCAGCCGCGATCTCCTCGCAAATGACACGAGCGCTGAGGCGGATTGGCTTGGCGGATTACCGTTCTATCTCGGCTATGAGCTTTTCGGTATCGACGGCTTGATGATCTCAAAGGTCATGGCTGTTCTCATGGCAGGCCTGTTGCTGATGGGATGCCGAAGCCCGGCTCGCCCGTGGGAGTCCCTGCTGATCGTCGTGTTAAGCCTTCTCGGCGCATGGACTGCATGGGACCCAGTTCCACTTCAGACTGAAGTGCTTCTGATGGTCCTGACATTTCTGGCAGCGGAGAGCTTTTGTCGGCGCCCCGCTTTTTCTCGACTATGCAACGTTTCGATGATTTTGACCCTCTGGGCAAACATAGGTCCAGGTTGCTTTCTGGGAGTTCTTGTGGTTTGGGCTGAGGTTTTTCTGAGACGAGGACCTTTGCCGGGGAAGTTCGGCCGTCGGCCGTTCGTCATTGGAATGGTCACGGCTCTGGGGGCATGCCATCTGACTCCTCAAGGTGTTTACACTCTTTGGGATTCATTTCGTTTCGTCCTTCCGCACTTTGCTGCGTCGTCAGATGTACTGACGTTGACGGCATGGAAGCCACTGGCAGGAGGGTTGTGGAAAAATGACTTCGTGGCGTTCATGATTCTGTGGACTTTCAGTCTGCTATGTCATGCTGTGAGGGTTGACTGGGTCCGATCTATCAGTGTGCTGGTCTTTGCCGCGGCGATCACGCTCTTCTCAGCACCGAATCTGCCTCTTATCTCCATCTGGCTGGGGCTGGTCACACTTCGTGCTTTTCGAGAGTTGCCCCATTTTTTCAGAATGCGTTCGGGGCCTCAGTGGGCTTTAAACACCGGAGTGGCAGTGCTGCTTTGGACTCACGCGATTGTGTTTGCATCAGGCTCGTTTCCGAACATGGAACAGCGACTCGGCTGGGGGCTGGATCCAAAACTGGAAACGATCGAATTTGACGAGGCAATGAAACCGCTTCTTTCCACGGGGACAGTGTACTGCCCCACGATTCTTGAGGCTGGCATGGTCAGCTGGTTGTCTCATTCCGGGACAATTGCCAATGACACACAACAGCGTGCATTGCTCGAGGGTCGACTTGAAAACACCGTGAAACTTGCTGCAAGCCTGCTGGACAGGACGGACATTCGGAATCGTGAAACAACCCGAGACTGGCGGACTCTTCAAAGTGAAGTCGGGGGACCGCTGATTGTTGTTGCTGCCGGAAATACCAGATTAATCGCCGCGCTGGAAACAACACCCTGGAAGCCACTGTCGCTGGATGCGGCAGTTATACCTTTCGGCGTTGTCGGCAGCGCCCAGTATGCAGGACAGATTGTGGATACGCTGCAGCTTCGCGAGTTTGTGAACATGGGCCCGTGGGCTTACGTCCCGAGAACGAGCGACATCTCGCATCGAGATCTTTGGGGGGAATTGACAGGCACTTTCAATCATCAAAAGTCTCTTCAGCTTTCCCGCGTATTCGAAGCAATGGATCTTACCTACGCAGCCCTGCGCGTCATTAATCCC
>QWOO01000144.1 GCA_003669615.1 Planctomycetota bacterium | reverse complement strand
TATTCTTCGCTGGACTCCGCCGGATCATTGCTGAGACCCAGCCGCTGCATCACCAACTGCTGCGGCGGTTTACGTGATTCATCTTTTTGCGCGGCCAATCGTTCTTGCGCGGTCTTTCGAATCTCCGCATAGCCCGGCAAGGCGTCGCGGCCAGCGAACGGATCCACGGTGTAGACGAGCGGAATCTCGGTGCCGGCGACTGGCAATGATTCCAGCGGCAAACGCAGGCCAATAGGAGAATCACCGGGAATCAGGAATAGCTTATGAGAACGAAACGGCCAGAAGCCACTGAGCCATTTGGCATTCGACTGCCACCATGGTCGAGTCAGAGGCAGCACGAATCCCACGGGGCGACTGATTCCGCGTTCCAGCGCCCGACTGAGTCGGCGTCGGTCTTCATCATCATCCGCATTGAACTCCCTTGGATCGATGTCCACAGGCAGCTTCTGCTCAATCTCGAGCATGTGGTAAACGTCTTCGTACGCCGGACGAATCCAACGATCTTCTACGCTTAAACGCTCTGCCAGAGTGCAGATAAACTCGGCCGCAACTTTTTCATCGGCGACCGGCTTTGTCTTATCTGCCTGACCGGCTGTAAGCCCCAGATCGGCGAGCAAAGCCTGATTCTTCCAGACAGGCTGCCCGTCTTTTCTCCACAAGCATGTGTACGCCCATCGCGGCAGGGATTCTCCCGGGTACCATTTGCCCTGACCATAATGAAGCAGACCGCCGGAACCAAAGCGGTCGCGCAGTCGACGGATCAGCTGATCGGACAGTTGCTGTTTATGAGGCCCCACGGCGGCCGAATTCCACTCCGCCCCTTCCATGTCGTCAATCGATACAAATGTCGGTTCACCGCCCATTGTGAGTCGCACATCGTTGGCCACAAGACGCCGATCCACTTCGGCACCGGTTGCATCGATGCGTTCCCATGTGTCTTCTGTGTACGGCTTGGTGACTCGCGGGTCTTCATGAATCCTGGTCACCGTCATTTCAAAATCGAATTCCACTTCCGATTTGGAAACTCCACCAGAGATCGGCGCGGCTGTTTGCGGCGATGGAGTCGCAGCCAGAGGAATATGACCTTCGCCGGTCAACAGTCCCGACGTTGGGTCCAGACCGACCCATCCGGCACCCGGCAGAAACACTTCGGTCCACGCATGCAGATCTGTAAAATCGACTGTGGGACCTTCAGGCCCTTCCAGTGGCTTCAGGTCGGCGGTCAGCTGGACGAGATAACCAGAGACGAATCTTGCTGCCAGGCCGAAACTTCGCAGCAAGTGAACGAGCAGCCAGGCCGAATCACGGCACGAGCCCGAACGCTTCTGCAGAGTTTCTTCCGGAGTCTGTACTCCAGGCTCCATACGAATCAGATAACTGATGTCCTGTTGCAGCTTCTGATTGATATCAATAATGAACGAATTTGTGCGTCGTTTTTTGACGTCAACCGTCTTCCGATACGCATTGAAAATGGCGGACTTTGAATGCGGCTGAAGAAATGGCTTGAGGTCCAGAGCCAGTTCTTCGGCATAGGTGAAGGGAAACTCGGTTGCGTCTTCTTCCAGAAAAAAGTCGAACGGGTTTACGACTGTCATGTCGGCGACAACGTCGACGGAAACCGAAAACAGATCGGTTGGCTTATGAAAGACCAGACGCGCCAGGAAGTTGCCGTGAGGATCCTGCTGCCAGTTGATAAAGTGATCGGCAGGTTCGACTTTCAGTGAATAAGAGTCGATGGGAGTTCTTGAGTGCGGGGCGGGGCGCAACCGGATGACCTGCGGTCCGAGCGTGACCAGTCGGTCGTACTTGTAAACCGTTTTATGATGCAGTGCAACTTTGATAGGCATGAAGCAAACTCAGGCGCAGGGCCGTGTGTGGAAAAATGTGGGGACGGATGCAACACCAACAGTGTTCGGCAGCATGCACGAATCAACAAACGTCCGGAGCAAGTACGATGCTGCGCACTCTTCCCTGATCGTGGTCAACTCAACATCCGTGATAATCAACTGGCGTCACTTACTTTCAGTGACAATGGAATGGCAAAAATCACATGCGTGACATTGATTGCTTTTGAGACATTCTCTGAGGCGGCGTGACGACCTGAAAGAATGTTTCGGAAACGGCCAGACCAACGGAATTCAGGCGAGTCTGGAAGTCGTCCACGAATTGGTGCAGTCCGTTCGCGACGATGTCGGAAGCTCGGGCATAGTTCAGCTGCGAACTCATTTGCCCCAGCATCTGCTCGGCCGGATTGCTGAAGTTGTGAGCAGCCGTTCCTGAAATTGCTCGCAAACAGCTTTCGGCTTCACGCACACAAAACCGCAGCGAGCGTGGAAACGACGAGTTGAGAATCAGGAAGTCCACCACGTTGGCCGGCTGAATGCGACCATATGCACGTCGATAGGTTTGCAGAGCACTTGTAGATTCCAGCAGCGCGGCCCACTGGACAACGTCCACTTGCGATCCCACATGACTTGGATTCGGCAACAGGATGAAATACTTCACGTCCAGAATTCGGGACGTCTTGTCAGCTCGTTCCAGCAAACATCCAATGCTGGAAAAGTTCCAGCCTTCACCACGTGGCGATGTGGCCGCTGCGACTCCGCTTGTCTGATGAGCCGACCGTTTGATTTGTTCGAGAAACGGATGGGGCTGTATCATAATCTGTGACGCCTGCGATGCCGCCTGACGGACTCGCAAATAGAATCGATTGATCGATTCCCAATACGGCGTCGTCAGGTTCTCTCGAATCGCACGAGCGTTCTCGCGAGCGGCTGCAAGGCAGTTGGCCACGGAATTCATATTCTGCCGATCGAACAGCAGATAGCGAATGACGTTTTCGCGAGTCGTCTCGTCGTAATGTTTTTTGAAGTTCTCCGCGTCGCCACCCGCGTGCAGCAGCGACGACCAGAGTACCTCTTCGCTGCCTCGATACCCCAGCGCAATATTTAATGTGACATCAATAAATCGCGCCTGATTTTCAGCGCGTTCCAGATATCGACTCATCCAGAACAGCGATTCAGCGACTCGACACAGCATGATGATTACCGTTCACATAAGGTGGAAGTTTGAATTTCAGTCGTCAGTGCGAACACCTGAAAATCATCATTGCCCGGGAACCTGCAATCGGGCAAACGGTGTGTCTCCCAGCAGCACCCACGTATCCTTACTGCCGCCGCCTTGAGAAGAATTAACGATCATCGAGCCTTCCTTCAATGCGACTCGAGTCAGTCCGCCCGGCAATACAAACACATCTTCCCCAAACAAAATGAATGGCCGAAGATCAACGTGACGAGGCACCAGGCTTTGATTGATCACAGTCGGCACAGTTGACAGCGTCAGCATTGGCTGAGCGATGTAGTTGCGAGGATCGTTTCGAATCGCCTCTGCACATTTGTCGCGATCTGCCTGCGAAGCCTGCGGCCCCATCAGAATGCCGTAACCACCCGATTCGTTCGTGGGCTTCACGACCAGTTCATCCAGATGCCCGAGAACGTATTCACATTGGTCAGGTTCGGCACAAAGATAGGTCGGAACATTCTTCAGAATCGCCTCTTCGCCCAGATAGTAACGAATAATTTCGGGCACATATCGGTATACAGCCTTGTCGTCTGCGACGCCCGTTCCCGGCGCGTTGGCCAGCGTTACGTTGCCGCTGCGGTAGGCTCGCATCAAACCCGGCACGCCCAGCATGCTGTCCGGGCGAAACGCCTCCGGATCCAGGAAGTCATCATCGATACGACGATAAATCACGTCGACTCGCTGCGGACCGCGAGTCGTCTTCATCCAGACCATATCGTCATCGTCGACAAATAAGTCTGAACCGTTAACCAGTTCAATCCCCATCTGCTGAGCCAGAAAGGAATGTTCAAAGTAGGCGGAGTTATAAACACCGGGTGTCAGTACAACAGCGGTGGGCGAGGAAGTGTGCGCGGGCGCAGTCTTCAACAACGCATCCAGCAAGCGTTCGGGGTAGTCTTCAATAGAAGCGATTGTCGAACCGTAGAACACCTCCGGAAGAACACGCTTCATGATCTCGCGATTTTCCAGGACGTAGCTGACTCCCGACGGACAACGGAGATTGTCTTCCAGAACGTAGATAGTACCGTCGTGATTGCGAACCAGGTCGGTTCCGACCACATGAGTCCACACGCCACCGGGCGGACGAAAACCCACGCACTCGGGACGGTAGGTCTTCGCTGTTTTCACCAACTCTTCAGGAACAACCTTGTCTTTCATGATGCGGCCTTCGCCGTACACATCATCAAGGAAAAGATTCAGCGCGCGGATGCGTTGCTTTAGTCCGGCTTCGATTGTGACCCATTCATCCCAGGCGATGGGACGAGGCACTACGTCAAAAGGCCAGATCTTTTCATTGCCGTCATTGTGTCCATAGACGGCGAAGGTGATTCCCTTTTCAAGAAGCTCCTCCTCGGCATGCCGCTGCCGCTCGGCCAGCACTTCGGCTGACAGGGAAGCCAGGCAGCCCGACAAGGCAGGGTGTCGCGGATCGCCTTCGGTGGTCAGGAGCTCATCAAAATTACTGGATTCGATTGTCACGGCCTCATCTTTTCTTCAGGAGTTTCAAAGCGTGGGGAGCTTGAATCCCGTTATCTAATTCAATCAGCTCTGCCCAATTCCGAGCTTGTCCGATAATTAGGCAGGTTCAGTGCTTTCTGCTGAGAGTCTAGGCAGTTCGGGGCATTTCTCACAATACGTGTGATCAGACCGCAACAACTGTGCCATGATTTTAAGCGTTGTCGTACGGGCACCAGGTTCCCCAGTATTCAAGAGAAGGAGCCAAATTTTGTCCGTAAGATTGTGCCAGTCTATAGCCGAAGTGACAGACCCCGTTCACGCCGTAGCTTTCAGGAAACTGGCGTTTTCTTTCGAACCGATTCGACATCCAGCGCTATCCCAATGTGCGTGCGCGGAGTTTTTATCCTGCGGTTTGCTCTGATCACACTCACACATGGAGACGAGAGCATAGCAGGTTTTGGCGGCGTCACACTGCCACCGTCGTTCTGCCACCCCTGGAGCCGTTTTGTGTCGCAGTGTGCGTGAAATGTGCCGCCGGGCACATCTGCTGTGCGTCGCAACCCAGTTCCGATCACAATGGCGAACGTCGGTTGCTGTTGTCTTCGCTGCAGACGAGGTATGTTTTCGATGCGAATGCAGACCTCACCGCCTGTTGACGACCGTCCGGTTCGTCCGGTTCATCAACGCCGCGAGGCCCGCTTGCTATCGCTCTTTCGGACGCACAATCAACAGGTTTGCGTCGTAAGTCAAAATGCCCAGCAGGATTGAGCAGACAACTCTGTCCAGCGAGACCTCATACTTGTAGTTCACCGAAAGTGGGTTCGGATGAAACGGGTCAGCGACGAGCACAGAACGCTCCACAGAGTCGTATCCGCAGAGTACTGCAAAGTGACCGCTGGGGACGCCGGCCACATCGTCCGGAATGCTGGTCGCGTGGATCTCTCGACGCTCCTGATAAAGATACGTCGCGCTGAGTCCTGTCAGTACCGGGATGGATTGTTTGAGATATCTGCGGATCAGATTGCCCGTCAGATCTTCCATCCGCAATTTTCCTCCGAGCTTCAAAAACTCGATGTAGCATTCACACGCGAGCTTCAACTTTTCATTCGGCTTTGATTTGATTTGAGCTCGCAGTTTGTCCTCAATCAGAGACTCTTCCAGCATGTGCCCGTCGGCATTAAACCACGTCGGATCAAACACCTGCAGATTGAACGTGAAGATGCGAACGTCATATCCTCTGCGTAAGGCGTGGCAGCCGAGCATTACCGCCAGAGTTCCGCCTTCGTCCAGCACCGGGACTTCCTGAATCACCTGAGCCAGTGGCAGATCATCTCCGTGATAACTGTAGATGGCGTGCAGGCACGTAGGTCCGCATGTCGTGTTATCAGGCTGCTGTAGAAACTCGAACTGCAGTCGTGTGTCCAACTTCATCCTCCCGCTTCGTTGTGCGTGAGCAATCCATCAGCTCACATCCTTCGCTGCCACAAAATTTCGTCCGACACATGCCAGCTGGTTTGACAGCTCCAGCAGCGATCTCATTGGCAAGTTCGCTCGGATGCGCCCCGGCAGGCTTCGAGATCTGCAAGTCCTTAGTCGCGAGGAGCCACGTCGTTCATAGATGTCGAATCGACCCTGGCCGGTAGTCGGCTGGAAGTCTGTCCTTCTCGACGTCGACTGCCACCGCTTCCGCCTTCCAGCAGGCGCGAGCTGACTGACGACTCTTCGCGCGATGTGGCTGAAACGATAACCACGGCATGATCGGCTTCCGTGAGCACTGGGCCAAGTGGTTTTCCATGGCTGGATTTCTGATCGATGCGTCGGCGAGCATTCGGTGTCAAAGAACGTCGGCTGCGTGCGGGCACAATTCGGATCCATTGTTTCACAGCTGTTTGAGTCGTTCGCACCGCAGCGCGACGGCCTGGAAGTGCAAACAGTGCTGCAAATCGAAAGAATCCGGAGGCCACGAACACGGACAAATACGCGTCGTGATCTCGGCCGAGCGAATTCAGAATAAAGGCACCGATGAACGTACCCGCAACCATAGCCGCGGAGTTTCCGAGATTATAAACCGTCAACACGGCCACACGACGCTCGCCCGGAATCTGGCGAAAGAACTGCAGCAGCATCCCCAGTTCATAACAGCCCCAGACGAGACCGCTCAGGACCTGCACGCCCGCGAGAAACCAGACGTTCTGAGAAAAGTACCAGAGCGCGCTGATGGGAACGATGCCCACGCTTCCGACCCACAGCAGTTTGTCAGCACCCCAGCGATTCGCAAATCTTCCAGCCCATGGCAGAGACAGCATCTTGCCAATGAACCCCAACGAAAGCAGTCCCATATAGTCGACCCAGGACATCTTCAGAACCTTCAGCATGAAGGGATTGAAGTACGGCCCGGAAACATGAACGGCAGTCTGCACGGCCATCAGAAACAGAACGAGCCGACCGGCCTCTCCCGGATGACGCAGAGCCTGCATGACCGCGAGCAGACGGTCGCGAGCTGAAATGCGATCAGGCTTTGAAGCTATTGAACTATTGGTACCTGGTATCGCAGAAGTTGCGGAGTGCAGCACTTCTGTTTGTCGAGCCAGCATGATGGCGGAAATAAAACGGCCGAGGGCCCCCACACCAAACAACACAGAGAAGACAGACAGTGTCAGATCTTCAGCGACCGACCATCGCAGCAGCAGGCCTCCGGAGATCAGGCCAAGCAGCACGCCGACGTGACACATCCGACTGCGACCGGCAAAGAATCCGCTGCGAATGCGCTGGGGCACCAGTTGCTCGACCCACGTATTCCAGGCCGGGCCAGTGGCCAGTCCGGCTGCCCAGTACATCGTCGCCGGAATGAACACGCACCAGGCGGGAACCTTTTCCATGAACGACATCGCCATCAGCATCAGCATGCTGCAGGCCTGGATTGAAGCGGTGGTGACGACGAATCGTCGGTAGGATTTTAGTCGCTGCAGAAGGAACGGCGCGAATAGCTGCAGGACGCTGCCCAGCAGTACCGGAACGGTGGCAATCATCGCGGCGTTGAGATCGCCGAGCCCGCGGGCCAGCATAAATGCGGGCAGGTAGGTTTCTGCGATGCCTACCATAACGCTGAACGAAAAACCGTCCGCGTTCATCGCATTCAGATTGCGCCGCAGCGCCTTCCGGCGAGAAACGGTTCGAGTCTGCATGATCATTTGAGAGGCGACGTCCAGAAAGGTGAGCCAGAAGCAATCCATTTTCCAAATCAGCATTGGCCAATTCGGAGCGGGCAGATCGTGATCGAACCGACACTGTTCGACACGCCTGGGTTCTGGCTCAAACCCTCAGGATTTCGCTGACATCACTTTCAGCGGCCGAATTGTGATGAGAGAAATGATCGTTACGATCACAAACTCGCTTCCTCCGGCTCTGGCCCCGCAGTGAAATTGGTACCCGAACAGTCGCCAACAGACAATGACTTTCCGCGGAGAATAAACCCTTGCCACCGGCTTCCCGAAGTGTGGAACTCCGGAATCTGAACCGATGGCCGATCATCGACCGCTGCCGGCAGAAATTGCAGCCTTGCCGTTCCCGAAGGGTAGGCTGCAGCGTACGACCGTGCCACGCTACAGGGTAACTACGTAGTGAAATTGTATGCGATCGAAACGCAGACCCCGCGCGACCGGTTCGTTTCCTTTTCATTTTCAGGTATCAGAGCCGCCGATGGAACGTCGCGCATATCGCTTCGCAACTGTAGTTTGTCGGCACTGTTCTCTCTTCTGCTCAATCCGGTTAACACGCTGTCGATGTCGCGGATTGCTGATAAACTGGCCGTAATCGATCTGTTTCGAAATCCAATCAGCTTTTGTATCCGCGAAGTTTCTTTATGCCTGTCGACAAATCCGGTTCCTGCATCCGTCAGATGTTTGGGGAAATTGCTGGTCGGTATGACTTCATGAATCACTTTCCTTCGGCCGGAACGGACGTTTACTGGCGATGGAAGGCTGTTCGCCTGTCTCAGCCGCTGGACAATTCGCCCATTCTGGATGTCTGCACAGGAACGGGCGATCTGGCATTCGCGTTTCGAAAAAAACTGAACAGCTCTGTGCCGGTGTACGCCACCGATTTTACTCATGGAATGCTGCGTCTGGCTGAAAAGACACGGACTGATCGCGACATTGTTTTCCTGGAGGCGGACACGATGTCATTGCCGTTTCCGTCGGAAATGTTCCAGGTCGTTTCGGTGGCCTTTGGACTTCGCAACGTTTCCAGCACCATTGGTGGTCTGAAGGAAATGGCACGCGTGTGCAAGCCTGGCGGCAAAGTGGTCGTGCTGGAGTTTTCTCTGCCCGACAACCGTTTGCTCAGCCGCACCTATCAGTGGTACTTCCGCAATGTACTGCCGCGCCTGGGCCAGCTGCTGGTGAGAAATCGTCAGGCGGCGTATGAGTACCTTCCGCAGTCGGTTTCTGAATTCCCCAGCGGCCTGCAACTGACCGGTTTGATGGAAGAGGCTGGGTTAACAAATACTTCTTTCCATAAGCTGACGGGTGGAATTGCGACGGTGTATCTGGGCAACAAACCGGAACAATCCTGAAGAAACTTTCGAACTGTCGCGACCCGGGAATTTGCTGTGACTCAACTTTTTGCTCGTTGACTCAGGGTGCGCAGGGGTCCCATTCTTCATTCAACAGAGACCGGCAGTGTTTGCTGACCGCGTCCGGAACGGTGTGCCGTCGTTGGCCACAGTCTCAGCGTTGAATTGAAGGGGAAATACCATGAAACCTGCACGTCGCTTTACTCTGTCCACGGCGACACTCGCATTGGGAGTTTTGCTCGCTCACAATGCTCCGTCTGAAGAGCCGCCCGTTGTTCCGATGCCGAATTCCATTGTCTTTGATGCACCGATGGAAATTATTCCCGGAAGCACGCTGCCATCTCAACAGAATGTGGTGATGCTGGATTCGGCCGGACTTCCTATTCACAACGGAGTGACCACCGCCGATTACCGTCGCGTCTATGATTCGATCCCGTTCAGCCGCAGTGAATACCGAGTGAATCCGAATTATCGCCACGATTCCACGATGGAAATTCTGACGGGTAACAGCCGCCATCAGACGATTGTGCAGCACAATCATGAACACAGACAGCCGGTGCAGAGGATTCCCGCACCGTCACGTCCGTCTCGCGTGTTGGTGCCGTTCTCAGGCTCCAGCTACTACTGGAATTCGCTTCCATGGCGGTGGCATTTCTGATCCAGTCAGCAATGAACTTGCGATCCTGTCCTCGAAGTCCGGCACGGGCCAACCCCTGTCCTGTGCCGGCTTTGAGGCCAGTACTCGCACCTGCACATCAATATTTTTATTGAGGAACTCCAACTTCTGCGGCCAACGCTAAATCGTTCCGAACGCGTCATTCATAAATGAGGTCTCCCCATAGCTCATGGCTTCGCAAGACACTCATGGCAGACAACGCTGCCTCGCGAGATGACCGACTGGTTTCGATTGAGACATGAAACGGCTGAGTGCTTTCCGAAGGTGATTCCCAGCGGCTGCGAACCAATTGATGCACGGTCCAGTCCGCGTCGGATGCATCGCCATGCCGGTTGTCCAGTCGGTGCTTTGTGATCTCGGGTGGTGCAGTGCATTCCATCCAAAGCCCGCGAGCGCCGTAGTCTATAGCGAGTCGCAGGAAGGCGTGACGATCTGAGTCCTTCTGAAATGTGGCATCGATGATGACGCGTCCGCCATCGGCGAGAATCTTAGTGGCTTGCAACAGGCATTCGTCGTAAACGCGTTTTGTTTTCTCCGGATCGTATAGTCCCGCCAGGACTTTAGAGTTCTCGGTTTCTGCAAAGATTTGTTTCCGCACGACATCGGTGCGCACCACTATGAAATTTGCGTCTTCGGCGAGC
>QWOO01000183.1 GCA_003669615.1 Planctomycetota bacterium | reverse complement strand
CGACGCGCTGAGGACATCCAGGTCGCCGTCCCCGTCCACGTCCGCCGCCGTTACACTGTACGCCCCATCGGCCGCCGTGGTGATGGTGTGGGCCGTGAAGGCTTCGCTGCCGTTGTTCTCGTACCACGCGATCTTGCCGTCATTGCTCGACGCGCTGAGGACATCCAGGTCGCCGTCCCCGTCCACGTCCGCCGCCGTTACACTGTACGCCCCATCGGCCGCCGTGGTGATGGTGCGGGCCGTGAAGACTTCACTGCCGTTGTTCTCGTACCACGCGATCTTATCGTCCAGGAATGACGCGCTGAGGACATCCAGGTCGCCGTCCCCGTCTACGTCCGCCGCAAACACGCTGGTCGTGCCAGCGGCCGCCGTGCTGATTGTACGGGCCGTGAAGGCTTCGCTGCCGTTGTTCTCGTACCACGCGATCTTGTCGTCATAGGATGACGCGCTGAGGACATCCAGGTCACCGTCCCCGTCCACGTCCGCCGCCGTCACGCTCTGCGCAGTGATGGCCGCCGTGGTGATGGTGTGGGCCGTGAAGACTTCGCTGCCGTTGTTCTCGTACCACGCGATCTTGCTGTCGCCGCCCGACGCGCTGAGGACATCCAGGTCGCCGTCTCCGTCCACGTCCGCCGCCGTCACGATGTTTGCCCCATTGGCCGCCGTGGTGATCGAGTGCGCCGTAAAGACTTGGCTGCCGTTGTTCTCGTACCACGCGATCTTGTTGTCATCATACGACGCGCTGAGCATGTCCATGTCGCCGTCGCCGTCGACGTCCGCCGCAAACACGCTGGCCGCCAGATCGGCCCCGGTGGAAACCGTGTTCTGGCTACCGAAGACACCGCTGGCGACTGCGGGTGAAGCGATCGTCACGGCGTAGTCTTCCACTTCGCCATCCGCGGCCAAACCCGCAACACCCAGATTGCCCGCCGTGCTCAGCCGGAACCGCGCGAACGTCTGTCCGGCTTTAGCGGTACTGGGCACATCGAACGTGATCGCGTTGGCCCCGTTCACTACTGTGACATTGGCCGCGATCTGCTCACTCGCTCCGCCCCAGTTGCCGTCGTCATTGAAGTCGATCCACGCATCCAATTTGCCCGTCGTGGTGATCCCCGCCACATTGACCGTCGCCGTCGCCCCGAGCGCCCCGACCTGAATCGTCCCGAACGTCACACCGTTTTCATCGGCTCCGTCGCCATTCGCCGTGGCCGAGTGCGCCCCGTCCGCCTCACCGTCGCGGGTGGCTCCGAGCGTGGGTCCTGCTTCTGTGTGCCGAGCGCCGTTCTCGAGAGTCGTCACGGGGTACGGCAACGGGGCGTCCCCGAAATCGGTCAGCAGGGCTCGCGTTTCCAGGGATTCCACGGCGATCCGCTGCGGACCCGAGCGGAACAAGGATAACTTGCTCCGACGCATGGAGACTCGACGACAGGATTTTCGCAGCGTTTCTGACCATTGACGCAGGGTGAATTTCAGCATGGATCGAATCTCTTAAGAAAATTGCAGCGAAAAATCTCTGATCGGCGATGCGGTCGAGTTATTAAGGATGGTCGTCTTTCGAGTTCCCGGACCACACAACTGTGCGCCCCTGCTCCTCGAACCAGATGTTGTGACGGATCTCCGGCGTTTGAAAACCCAGTGCCCTGGGTCGACTGATGCCTGGCAGAGTCACCACGTCATAAAGTTCACTGACTGCGCCCTCGATTCGGACCCAGTCAGTGAGATCTCCAGTCTCCAGATTGACAATAATCAGTCCACAGCGAGCCGCCGCGTGACGTTCTGCCAGTCGTGCATCAAGAGCCAGACCTTTGAACGTGGATTCACGCGATTGCGACAACCCGATGACGGCAAATTTGTCAATGAAAGCCAGGCCTCGTGCATAGCCGGGGCAGAAGGCGATGGGCTCAAACTTTCCGGTTCGGACATCCACGTAGCCAAAGTCCCCGGTGCCGGAATTGAGCAGCCACAGGCGATCTCGATACAGTCGCGGTGAGTGCGGCATGGACAGCCCCGTGCAGACAATCTCGCTGGACGTCACATCGATCACACAACCGCCGTTGTGCCGATGATCTCGCCAGCCATCAGCCACGTCACTCTGACTGACCGCCGTTACGTACTTCGGGCGACCGTCCTGCATGGCCAACCCATTGAGATGACAGCGATCTTCGGCCGCGAGACGGCTGATAAACGGTGGTTTCCAGAGCGGGCGGAAACTGTGGAGTTCACTGAGCGTTGCCAGACATCCGAACAGCGTATTCACAAAGACGACGTTACCATCGGCATCAATGGCGATATCGTGAGCGTCGAGATCGCCGGTGGTGTAGCCCGTTTTGGGAACATACAGTCGATCGCAGCCATCGAACAACTGGCCGTCTTCCAGCACGTTCTCAAATCGCCACAACTGATACTGAGACGACATCCACAGTGTCTGCCCGTTGCCCCACAAACCCAGGCAGCGATTAAACGTGCGTTCGTTCACCGCCAGCCTGCCGTTCGGCTGCGTCCCAATTAAAAACAGTTTACCCGCCTGATAGGTGGTACAGGCCAGGCTGAGCCGCTGCTCAGCCAGCCATTGCGGGAATTGACGGGAAGAGGTGAGTTCAAAAGCAGGTTCCGGCACCCGTTATGATCCTGTAAAGAATCCATGAATTTCGAAGAATCCGCATTACTTGAATGTTCAACCGCCCCGGAGGTCCGACAGGCATCGGGAACAATTCTGGCAAAATTCCGAAAAGGGGCCTTCAGCACCGTGATTGACAGTCTGCTGGTCGCAAGAGACAGAGAAGACATTCTTCTTTTCCGGTCGTTCAGGCCTGACTTGGGCGGCGAAGCGAGGATTTAAGTCCGAGCATTCCTGCTATTTTCGTCGTAGTCGTCTTGGAGACAATCCGGTTTGAGCGAGCCACAAAGGCCGGCTCCCCAGGATGACCTCAATGTTCAACCCGGCCGCAAGACCGACAGGCTGCCGACAAAAAGGCGGAGATTCCTGACAGGAATGGTTCAGAAAAGGGGCCAGGAACGAATGGTGCTCAGCACCCTTCGGGCCATTTGGCTATTGGTTCCTGACCCATTTTCTGAGCCTTCATAGTTTTCGTGGCTGCTTTAGCTCTGCTTTGAAATCAAATCCTTGGTTTTCGGGCGAGACGTCATTAAACTCGTTGGAATGTCAAGCGACGCAGTTACGGGCTGGATTGACCAGCTTGCACACAAGAATCAGCAAGCCGCCGAGCAATTGTGGCAGCACGTTGCCGTGCGATTGCAGGATTTCGCCGCACAGAGACTCGGCGTGCAGACCCGTCGGCACTATGACGAACAGGATGCGGCAAACAGTGCGTTTCACAGTCTGTGTCTCGGCCTGAGCGAGGGCCGCCTGGAAGCCGAGAATAGAGACGCTTTGTGGGGTCTGCTGGCCGTCATTACGACTCGAAAAATCTCCGCACAGCAGCGATATTTGAATCGGCAGAAGCGAGGCGGAGGAGCCGTCCAGGGTGAATCCGCATTCGCCGAATTTGGCGGGGCCGGGATCAACGAGGTCGGTGGCAACGAGCAGCCACCAGATGAACTGGCCGAAGTCTCCGAAAGTTGCACCCAACTGCTCGCCGCGCTACCAGACGAA
This sequence comes from Planctomycetota bacterium, assembly GCA_003669615.1. Taxonomy (GTDB): domain Bacteria; phylum Planctomycetota; class Planctomycetia; order Planctomycetales; family Planctomycetaceae; genus SXXK01. The sequence continues at coordinate 6,829 of QWOO01000183.1, read as the reverse complement.
GCAATGAAGAAAATCGTGTTGCTCAAGTTTCAGAGGGCCACGAACGCCGAAATTGCCAGCGAATTGAAATGCACTGAGCGGACCGTCGAACGAAAGCTGGAGCGAATCCGCCGAATCTGGATGGAAGCGGGACTGCATGACAGGGAGCGGTAATGAGAGTGGCAAAAAAATGGATGGGCAAAAAGATAGGAGACAGACGAATTGAATGAAGAGTGTCTGTGCTGCGGCCTGATTTTTTGCCCGGACATTTTTTTTGCCCATTTCAACTGTCGGGGTTTTCCGCTGTTTGAACATCTGAGGATTGTGAGACCTCCATTTTGCTCCCCATCCATTTTTTTGCCCCATGCACGACCCCTCAATCAGAAATCCGGCCTACCAGGCTCTGACAGATCAACAACTCTCTGAAATCGACGCACTCTGTGACCGTTTCGATCAGGAGTTAGTGAACGGAGACGCTCCGCGCATTGAGACGTTTCTGGCAGAAATACCGGAGACCGCTCGGGAGGGACTGCTGGCAGAGCTGCTGGCTATGGAAGTCGAACATCGCACGAAAACGGGAAATGAACCTCAACAGGGCGAGTACATTCAGCGATTCCCGGAACAGAAAGGTGTCATCGTCGGGGTGTTCGCTCGAGATGCCACGACGCACTACCCCGGCAAAGACACGATTTCGCTACCGGTCAGCGTTTCCCCGGTCCTCGCCAATTTTCGCCTGATTAAAGAACTCGGTCGCGGCGGAATGGGAATTGTCTGGCTCGCCGAACAGGACCAGCCGGTCAAGCGTCGCGTTGCCCTCAAGCTGATCAAAGCGGAGCTGAACTCGAAAGATGTGATCGCCCGGTTCGACGCCGAGAAGCAAGCCCTGGCGATGATGGACCATCCCAATATCGCACGCGTGCTTGATGCCGGCACTACGGACGACGGTCGTCCGTACTTCGTGATGGAACTTGTCGATGGAGTTTCGATCACTCAATACTGCGACGACAACAAGCTGAGTGTCGACGAGCGACTGAAGCTGTTTGTCCCGGTTTGCAAAGCCGTTCAGCATGCTCATCAGAAAGGAATCATTCATCGCGATCTGAAGCCGTCAAATGTCCTGGTCACGGTCATTGACGGAGAAGCGGTTCCCAAGGTCATCGACTTCGGCCTGGCGAAAGCCGTCGAGCAAAACATGCTGCTGACCGACATGACAATGCAGACGGACTTCGGCAAGGTCGTCGGAACGGTTCAGTACATGTCGCCTGAGCAAGCAGAGCTGAAAGGGGCAAACGCTGAGGATATTGACACTCGGACGGACGTCTATTCGCTGGGTGTGATGCTGTACGAGCTGCTGACGGGCTCAACTCCCGTTGATAAAGAAACCCTCGGGAAAATCGCTTTCCTGAAGGTTCTTCAGATCATCCGAGAACAAGACCCGCCTCGCCCCAGCAACCGCTTGAGTTCGTCATCCAACGAAGTGAATTCGGCAGTCAGCGATCTGCGAAGGCTGCATCCCGCCCGACTGCAGCAACTTCTGCGAGGGGAACTTGACTGGGTCGTGATGAAGGCTCTGGAGAAAGATCGAGCCCGCCGATACCAAACCGCGAATGATTTAAGCCAGGACCTGTCCAACTATCTGACAGGCGAAACGGTTACCGCCCGGCCACCATCGACGTGGTATCAGGTGCAAAAATTTGCCGGACGAAATCGCGGACTGGTCGCGGCCATGCTCGTCATTGGTGTCGTGCTGCTGGCTGGGATCGCCGGTACGACTTACGGGTTGATTCGGGCGAACGAGAAAACGGAGCTTGCGGAAGACAAGTCCCGCGAAGCAGATGAACAACGCGCAAACGCCGTCAAGGCAGAAGAAAGAGCTATCGCAGAATCCCAACGAGCCCGCGATTCGGAAGCCGCCTCTAACTTTCAGCTAGCCAACGCTCGCTGGGACGCCAAACGAGTGCAGGATGCCAGAAATCTACTGAGCGAGATCCCGTTACAGTACCGCGACAACATTGAGTGGAACTACTGTCACCGGCAGTTCGAAGGCAGTGACTTCACCTGTTACGGGCATTCGATGCAGGTACGATGCGTCGCTTTCAGTCCTGACGGCACGCGAGTGGCGACGGGGAGTGATGATGGAACGATCAAGCTTTGGGATGCAGTCACGGGTCAGGAAATCGAGACACTGTCGCCGAACCAGGGACAGGTGAACGTGGTCGATTTCAGCCCCGATGGAACATGCATCGCATCAGCCGGCAGCGACAAAACCATCAAGATCCATGATGTGCGTTCGGGGAAGATATTCGCATCGCTCGAAGGTCATGAGAATTACATTACCGCTCTTGCGTTCACCCCCGACGGCCAACAACTGGTTTCAGTTGGATTTGACGCCACCGTCAAGCGATGGGAGTCAGACAAATGGCATGAAGTCTCCACGTTTCGAATTGGGGAAACCGTCATGGACGTTGCGTTTAGTCCTGATGGGAAGCGACTTGTATCATGCGTGAACTCGGGGATCTATCTTTGGGACGCAACGACCGGACAGGAACTCGCACGGCGTGACAATGCTGTCGCGTGGGCACAAAGTGTTGCCTTCAGCCCCGATGGAATGAAGATCGCCGCTGCGGGTTACGGCGTGGTCACACTCTGGAATGTCGAACTCACTCAGAAACTCTGGACCGGTGACGGCAAGGCGGGCTGGGTTCGCGACCTGAGTTTCAGTCCCGATGGGGCTCGCATTGCATCAACCGGAGAAATCGACGGCCTGCTTAGGGTTTGGGATGTCAGTTCAGGATTGCAAATCGCGCCGCTGGCTGGTCACGGCGGCTCTGTCGCTGGCGTCGCTTTCAGTCCCGATGGCACGCGGCTGGCGTCAGTTAGTTCCGACCGGACACTGAAGCTGTGGGGCGCATGGACCGGAGAGAAAGCGACGTCTATTCAAGCCCACAGCACAAAGGTCCATAGTCTGGCATTCAGCAATGACGGCGCGCGTCTCGCATCGGTCAGTAAAGACGGTACGTTCAAACTGTGGAATGTGGAAACATGTCAGGAAACCGCTGTTGTGAACGGCGTCGATCCGCGGCCGGATGAATCACGTTGTGTGGCCTTTAGTCCGAATGACAAGTACGTCGCGTTCGGGGGTGCGGACCAGTCTGTGAGACTGAACGACGGAAGAACGGGCGCGGAATTGAAGTCGTTCCACGGTCATGAAAGCTGGATTTGCGGAATCGCCTTCAGCCCCAACAACAAACGCATTGTTTCGGGAGGAAATGACCAGACAGTCAGAATATGGGACATCGATTCCGGTAAAGAACTTGCAAGGTTGCAAGGACATTCCGGACGGGTGAACAGTGTTTCCTTTAGTCCCGATGGCACATACGTTCTATCCGCAAGCCAGGACGGAACCATCCGGTTATGGGACAGCAATTCGGGTCAGGAAATTAGGTCGCTGAATCTGAATGGGCTACATATCTTCGATGTTGCGTTCAGTGCTGATGGCAGGCAAATCGCATCAGCAAGCGATGATAAGGCGATTCGTCTATGGGACGTCCGGTCAGGCAGCCTCATCAAGGAATTGAAAGGACATTCCGCCGGCGTCATCGGGGTCGTGTTCAGTCCAAACGGAGACCGAATTGCATCGACAGCCTATGACAGTGCATTAAAGCTCTGGGAAACTCAATCGGGGCGCGAACTTGTCTCCATCACCACGAGTAGTCAGGGCGAAGCGAACGTTGCCGGCAGTAGCGTCCACAACTTTGCGAGTGTTGCCTTCAGTCCTGGCGGCCGACGAATCGCTGCGGGCATGGACAACGGAATTATCAAGTTCCTGGACGCACCAACAGAGCATGAAGTCACAATGTTGAGGGGCCATACCGACACGTTGACGCAATGGAGCTTCAGCGAAGATGGTCAGCGGATCTATACGGCGTCCGAAAGCGGAAAACTGTCCTGGGATCTGGCGACGAAAAAAACGGATCCAGATGCCGATTGGAATCCGCCGCCCACGCACAGACAGGTTTCCCCTGACGGTCGGTGGCAGATCGATCGCGATGGGAACAACCTGATTCTGATTGATCGTGAATACAAAAACACCCCGTCAGAAAAACGTTTTCGTGCCCTGAAGGCTCGATTCGATCCGGCATGGCATCAGGAGCAGGTGACAGCCGCCACAACAGCGAAGAATTGGTACGCGGCAACTTTCCACTTTGCTCTGCTGATGAAGAACGATCCGAATCAGACGTCTTATTTCGATGCCCTGCAGTCGTCGTTTCAAGAACTGAAATCGCAGTTTCAGCAGCAAGAACTCGACCTTGAGCCTCATCTCGCTTTGGTGGTCAGGGAATCACTCAAGCTTCCACGCGGCTGCGAACTGCCGAACCCCAGCTTTGAGGAACCGGAAATCCGGAAGAGCTCGTTTGCACTCGTCAGTACTATTCCTGGGTGGAAAACCTCGGATCGGGCATTTGAAATCTGGTCGACAGGCTTTCTGGGAGTCGCTGCGTATGACGGCGACCAATTCGTGGAACTCAACGCCTACGAAGATGGAGTTCTGTATAAGGAATCAATGGGGATCGAACGTGACGCAGTGCTCGAGTTCTCGTTTGCTCACCGCGGCCGCAACGGTAATGACACATTGAAACTGACGATTACCGATCTGGGTGCCGACAATGCGGTGGGAGGCGGCGATGACCAGGAGTTATTTGCTAAACAATACACCACTGGCATGGATGTCTGGACTGTCTACGACAGCACGGCGGAACCCGCAATCAAAGCGATCGGGAACAAAGTTCGTTTTGCCTACACCGCAATCCGTGCGACCGGTGGAAAAGGCCCTGACAAGACTGAAGGAAATTTTCTGGACGCAGCGGAATTCGGCGTTGGTGTTGTGACGGCGAAACGCAAGGCAAACTGAATCAGACACCTGCAGGCATTCTCTGACGGCGGCGATAACTCTGTGAGCCGTTACCTTGGCAATGCGATCAATGCGGTTGTGATTTCGCAGAGATGAACGAACGGACTGGCTGAAACGAAACGAGAGCGGCCGTTGAGGTCGCTCTCGAGGTGCAGGGTGATTCTTCGACCGGGGTTCAGCGACCGCCGTCGGTGAGAAAAGATGGGTTTAGAAACGCTCAAAGATTCTTGTTCTTGTTCTGACCCTTGCCTTTCCCCTTGCCTTTCCCTTTCGCGCCATGCTGCTGGGCGGCTGGTTTCCAGGCAGGTTCAACAAGAGTTGCATTCCATTCATCCCAGGTCTTCTGCAGTTTGGCGAAGACTTCAGGTTCACTGGCCGACTTGTCGTGCTGTTCGCCGATATCATCCTTCAGATTGAACAAAGCCGGTTGGTCGATCCCGTTTGCTTTAACCAGCTTCCAGTCGCCCTGGCGAATCGCGGTCTGCTGGCCGAAGCGCCAGAAGAGCGATTCATGTGGAGCACCGGTAGCGTCTCCCTTGAGAAATGGCAGAAGATTGACGCCGTCCAGTTTCTCTTCGGCCGCAACAGGCTTTCCAACAGCAGCGAGGATGGTCGGCAGGAGGTCCAGCTGGATCACCGGCTGATGGTATTCGGCCGCCTGCAACTGACCGGGCCAGTTCAGGATAAATGGAACTCGCACTCCGCCTTCCCACGTGGTTGCCTTGAAGCCACGCAAGGAACCGTTGGACGAACCATTCACGGGCGGACCACCATTGTCGCTGATAAACGCGATCAATGTATTTTCGCGAACGCCGGCCTTCTGCAGCGCGTCGACGACTTTGCCGATGCCTTCATCCATTGCGAACAGCATGCCCGCGTAGTTGCGGCGCGTTTCATCTGCGATCGAAGCAAACTGCTTTTTATGCTCCGGCTTTGCATGCATTGGAGTATGCACCGCGTTGTAGGTCAGCTGCAGAAAGAACGGTTTCTCTTTGTGCCGATCAATAAACGAAACAGCTTCGCGAGTGAACGCATCTGTCAAATATTCGGACTCTTTGACTTCTTCGTTACCACGATAAATTGGAGCCTGTCGGTCTTCGATGAAGTAAGGATGAGCACCGCCGAGGAATCCGAAGAACTCATCATAGCCTCGTTGCGGAGGTCGGAATTTTTCCGCATTGCCCAGATGCCACTTGCCAACGAGTCCGGTCGTATAACCTGCCGACTTCAAACGGTTCGCCAGAGTCGCCTCATTGACGCTCAGGCCGATGTCTGCGGAATTTGGGCCTTGACCGGGATTGAACTCGTGGCCAAATCGCTGCTGATACTTGCCCGTCAGAAGTCCGGCACGTGTGGGACTGCAATAAGGACCGGACACGTAACCAGACGTAAATCGAACTCCGTCGGCCGCCAGCTTATCAACGTTCGGTGTTGGAACGTCCTTGCCTCCGAGATAACCAAGGTCACCGTAGCCGAGGTCGTCGGCCACGATCAGCACAATATTCGGCTGCGATTCCGCAGCCTTCGTCCCGTTGTGACTGACGATCGCCGCAACAAACAGAGGCACCAAACTCAACAGTCGCTTCATACGAGCACTTTATCCTTCGGAGGAAATCAACAAACCTGCACCACCCTAAAACCATTGGCAGAATGAAAATTCCCCCCTGAGCCTGAGCCTGAGCCTGAGCCTGAGGCGCCAGCCGATTCCCCTGTAGCAAAATCGGCTAGCGCCTCAGGCTCATGACTGGCGGGTTTGGTTGGCTTCTTTCTGACGAACGACTGGTGCGTGTATCAGGACTCTTCGATGACTGCGCGAACACGCACAATGATGCGGTTTCCGGCGATGCGGATCACTTCCACCGGAGTCCCATGATCCACATAGGCGCCGTCGCTTACGACGTCCATGTAACTGTCGCCAAAGATTGCCTTGCCAGACGG
>QWOO01000089.1 GCA_003669615.1 Planctomycetota bacterium | reverse complement strand
TCTTAGCTGCACATTCTTTCAATTTCCGGAAGCCGGTCGACGTGACGGACTGATTCACTCGATCTACGGCGGAGTTTACGGCAAGAAGCACGATTCCATTTTCGCTCACCCAATGACTGGCGATGTGATGCCGGTGCTCAATCATCAGGGAGCCGCCGCCCCCTGCGGTTTTATCGGCGGAAGTGACGCCCTGTTCGGCGGCCAGCATGATCAGCAGATGTTTGCCTGCTACTTCAATCTGCACAAAGTCGTTCAACACAAAATGATTCCCAACGGGCCGACTTACGAAACGGAAGACACGGATTTTCTTGCCTGCGATCATCCCGACTTTCACCCGACTGATGTCTTTGAAGATGCGGATGGCAGCCTGCTAATTGTCGACACTGGCGGCTGGTACAAAGTGTGCTGCCCGACGTCTCAGTTGGCAAAGCCGGATGTCCTGGGCGGCATTTATCGAGTGCGAAAAAAGGGAGCGTCCAAAGTCAAAGACCCGCTGGGGACTGAGATTGCGTGGGACAAAGCCGATGCGAAAACTCTGGCCGGCCTTTTGAACGATCCTCGTCTGTTCGTTCAGCGTCGGGCCACCGCCGGTCTGCGGACCAGGGGCGTTAAGGCCGTGAGTGTCCTGCAGGAACTGGTGAGCAACAGTCCGTCGGCTGAAGTGCGACGTCGTGCGATCTGGACATTGTGCGGGATTGACGATGTGTCTTCGCGAGAAGCCTTGATCATCGGACTGACCGACAAAGATACGACCGTACAACAAAGTGCGGTGCATGCACTTGGGCTGACTCGAGACGAGGCGGCTCTACCAGCGCTGCTCAGGATTATTCAACTCGGCGAGCCCGGGCCGGCTCGAGCAGCGGCGGAGGCCATCGGTCGAATTGGAGACCGTAAATCCATATCCGATTTGCTCACTGCTGTCGGCAGTCTGAAGTTGTCTGGTCCGGATACTTCCGGAGCTCCTGCAAATGCCGCCGAACGAATTCGTGAGCACGCTCTGATTTATGCAATGATCGAGATTGCGGATCCGGAAGCGACCGCTCAGGGTCTCTCAGTGGACTCACCGAACACCGTTCGCGCCGCACTGGTCGCTCTGGACCAAATGAAGAGCGGCGGACTAAAACCGGAAGTTGTGATTTCGCGGATGAGTCATTCCGATCCGTCCGTGCGAGCGACCGCCGCATGGATTGTGAACCGTCATTCGGATTGGGGGCCAGCCCTTTCTGAATACTTCTCCGGACGATTCGCTAAAGCGTCCGAACTGAACCTCGAGGAAACACAACAGACTCGCGAACTGCTTGCAAGCCTGGCGGTTTCACCGGAGATTCAAACCCTCTTGTTGAACTCGCTCAAAGCGAATGATAACCCGGCCGCTCAGAAACTGGTTTTGGAAATTCTGGCCAATAGCGGACTAACTTCTACTCCGGCAGGCTGGTTCGACGCACTCGCCGAACTGCTTAAGAACGCTGATGCCGAAACGTTGCCATTGGCGATTGCGGCCGCTCAGAATCTGCCGTTGCCGAAAGATGGACATGCCGGCTTGCGTGACGCGCTGGCTCAGCTGGCGGCCACTCCGGAACTTGAAACGGACCTGCGACTGAATGCCATTGACGCAGCGGGCGCAGGCTTAAGCATCGACGATAACACGTTCGCGCTGCTGGTCACAACACTGGCTCCGGATCTGCCGATGAATCTACGTTCCATCGCCGCCAATCGACTGGCGTCTGCCATCCTTTCCGAAAGCCAGTTGAGTTCACTGGTGACATCTGTAAAAGGTGTGGGGCCGATGGAATTGCCAAAGCTGCTGCCAGCGTTTGAAAAGGGTGGCTCAGAGCAACTTGGGCTGCAGCTGGTGGAATCGCTGTTGCACGCGGACGGTGTTCGAGGCCTGCGGCCTGATCTGATCAAGCCGCTGCTGGCGAAGTATCCCGAGTCCGTTCAGACGTCGGGTAAAGCTCTTTTGAAGCTGTTGAACGCAAGCGAAGAAGAGCAGACCGCCATGCTGGAAGCGATGCTGACCACATTGCCGGAAGGTGAACTTCGCCGAGGTCATGAGGTGTTCATGAGCAAGAAAGCGGCCTGCAGCACTTGCCATAAACTGGGCTACGGCGGCGGTCGACTGGGCCCGGATCTGACGAGCATTGGTCGTGTACGCAATCGACGAGACCTGCTGGAAGCGTTGATCTTTCCAAGTGCCAGCATCGTGCGTGGCTATGAACCTGTGAGCGCCGAACTGGAAGATGGTCGCATCATCAGCGGGATCATCACCAGTGAAAGTGCGGATGAAATTGTGCTGTCGCCGGATGCTCAGAAGACTCATCACATCAGCCGATCTTCAATTACCAGCATTCAGCCATCGAACGTATCACCGATGCCGAATGGCCTTGCGACACTGCTGACACCTCAGGAAATTGCCGACCTGCTGGCGTTTTTGCAGAGTGATCAGCGATAGTCCAGATTCTTCGCGAATCGCTGCGAATGACAAAGACAGCGCTGTGGGCTGTGGATCCGGAGAACGGTCACGAACTTCAGTTAATTGAAAACGCGGTTGACAGGGGTTCAACAGTAGGGCAGGGGTGTAATCGCGGATGATTGTCGAGGTAGGTCCTTTCTGCCGGAAAGGACTTTCGCCGCAAGGCGAACCTTGTGTGCAAGCGGCTGCAAAATATCGGCCCGGTTCACTGGTTGACGTGCACATAGGTCGCGGCAAGCCGCGAAGTCCTGCCCGGCAGGCAGGACCTACCGAACACAGCTGCCGCGCAGGCTGGACCGGAATGATTGAGGGTTACAAGACTTGAGGCCTCGGGTAAGATACTGGAAGAACAAGGGCTGGCAGTCTGCGGGTGTGATCATGAGCATTTTTGAAACAATTGATGCCAACAGAGCTGACTAAGCCGCTGTGGGACCTTCGTTCCCTGATTGTGTCACTGTGACATTGATTTAATCCAGAGCAAACCGACTCCAGGAGTTTCTGATGCGACGACTACTGCTGGTGCCTGTATTCCTGATGGTTCCGCTGGTGAGTGACATGTCGGCCCAGGACTCCGAACGACCCTCGAAACGTCGACTGTATTTTCAACCGCGGAGCCTGGATGCGATCGACCAGGGGATGATTGAATCTGAAAAGGAGCACCGCAGGATAGCCGTGCAACAGCTTCGTCGGTCATTCGTGACAGGGCAGAGCCAGCTCACCAGTAGCACCCCGGCGTTGCAACGAGCGCGTTGGGAACAGAAGCTATTCAATCTGTATCCGGGAAGATGATTACCATGCTTCTGACTGTTTTTTCGATTTGGAACTGGCCATGAGTGCTCGCGTTGTATTGTTTCTTGCAGCGATGCTCGGATGTTTGTCGGTAATGCTCGGCGCGTTTGGGGCTCACGGTTTATCGAACAATCAGAATACCGGTTATCTGGAAACGAAGTATGCGGCGATGGAACCAAAGTTCGTCGCCGGTCACTCTGTCCCAGCCAGCTACAAGTATCTGATGGATTACAAGACGGGCGTAGAGTACCAAATGGCGCACTCGCTCGCGCTGGGACTCGTTGGAGTGCTGATGCTGCGACGGCGTTCAAAGCTGCTGTCCGTGGCGGCCGGATGTTTTTTGGGAGGAATCTTCTTCTTCTCCGGCTCGCTGTACCTGCTCGTCATTGCTGGCCCGCGCTGGCTGGGAGTTCCGTGGGGCGCGATCACTCCGATCGGCGGGACGTTGATGCTGATCGGATGGCTGGCACTGGCGTTCGTATCGCTGTCTATGACCACAGATTCCACATCTGCGCATTCATGATGGCCGGTGACGATTTTTTGAAGTTGCGCATTTGTGACTATGCTGAGCGAAGTAACGCGTCGCGAAGGATCTTGCGTTACTCTGCGCGGTGGGGGGAGATTCTTCGCTAATCGCTCAGAATGACAGGCTGATACGCTGAGAATGACAGCCCCTGCAAACCGCTCCGGGTGAAATAAAACCGCAGGCCTGTGGCTCTTCCGCAGATGGGCTAATCCGGGCGCCTTCGCGTTCTTTTGCTGCCCATTTGAGGAAGAGCAGGATATAATAGTTGGCCTGCCTATTCCTCTGCACACTTATCCGCAACCGCGGTTACTCGCCTGAGACATAACGTCATGAGCGCAGCGATTCCTCAGACCGTCCCGTGTACTCGCGCGGAGTTTGTACGACAACTGGCAGGCGGGGCCGGCAGCATCGTGATGGCCCAGCTATTTGCGAACGGCAATCCTGTCGCGGCTTCAGAGAGTCCGGCATTGAACGGCGGGTTGCATCATCCGGCCAAAGTCAGACGCATCATTCAGCTGTTCATGAACGGTGGCGCCAGCCCCATGGACACGTTCGACTACAAGCCAGAACTGGAACGACTGCACGGCCAGATGCTGGGACCGAAGGAGAAGCCGGAAGGCTTTACAGCTCCCGCCGGCGCGGTGATGAAGAGCCCCTTTGAATTCAAGCAACATGGCGAATGCGGGCAGTGGGTCAGCAGTGTCTTTCCGGAACAGGCGAAGCTGGTCGATGAGATGGCGTTTTTGAAGGGCATGACCACGAAAACGAACGTGCATGGCCCCGGCAGCTACATGATGAACACCGGTTTTCTGATCCCCGGTTTTCCGTGCATGGGTGCGTGGATTTCTTATGCACTGGGCGATCTTTCGGACAACCTGCCGTCGTTTGTGGTGCTGCCCGACTTTCGAGGCCTGCCGTACAATTCCAAAGGGAATTTCAGTGCCGGATTTTTGCCTGCCAAACATCAGGGCACGCTCATTGATCTCGGCGGACGACAGCCGGTCCCCGATCTGTTTGCCGATTCCGGCTACAAGTTCGCGCAGGGAGATGCGGACCATCGTGGACTGGAAATGCTGCAGCGAATCAATCAACGGTATGCTGCTCTTCATCCCGAAGACACTCTACTGGAGGCTCGTATCCGATCGGGAGAAGTCGCTGCAAAAATGCAGTTGAGTGCGCCCGAGGTGTTTGACCTGAGCAAAGAGAACGAGACGACTCATCAGGCCTATGGAACTGGTGACCCGGTGACTCAGGAATTTGGCCGCAGGTGTCTGCTCGCGCGACGACTGCTGGAAGGCGGCACTCGATTTGTCCAGGTCTGGAGCGGTGTGCAGGGAGCGATCAACAACTGGGACAACCATGGCAGCATCCCCAAAGAACTGCCGCCCATTGCCGCCAGTGTCGACAAGCCCATCGCCGCGCTGCTTAGTGATTTGAAAGCTCGCGGTTTGCTGGACGATACTCTGCTGGTGTGGACCACCGAGTTTGGTCGGACGCCGTTTGCGCAGGCGGGCGAAGGTCGCGATCACAACGGCGGAAGTTTTGTCACCTGGCTGGCCGGGGCGGGAATCAAGCCGGGAACATCCTACGGTCGCAGTGATGATCTGGGATACAAGTCGGTCGAAGGCATCACCTATTGCTATGACCTGCACGCGACGATCCTGCACTTAATGGGTATCGACCACACTCGATTGTCCTTCCGCAACAGCGGGGTCGACCGACGATTGACCGACGTTCACGGACATCTGGTGCATGAAATTTTGTCCTGAACTGGATGACTGGCTCCGTCGAGCGACATTAAAACTCCTGCCGAGCAACGGCCAATCTGTGTCACAGGACGATGCGGAATTGCGGGTGTTTCCCGTAGAATTCTTCAGCTGTCAGCGGCAGAATTCGGCATTCTGCAAAGGATGGTCGGATTCGAGACGCGGCAAAAACGCGAGTTCAATCCAACCAAAAGATTGCTCCGTCGGAGGCAGACAGCGAACGATTTGCTAGGATGCCGCGGTACTCGCGAACGGATTCAGTCACTTCAGGCAAACTGTCCACAAGGCAAACTGTCTAATAAGGCAAGTGTAAAGGCTATGGGAAGAAGTTTCGAAAATCGCAAAGCGTCGATCTTCAAGACCGCAGGTCAAAAGTCGAAGCTCTATTCAAAGTATGGCAGGCTGCTTTATGTGGCGGCCAAAAATGGTGTGCCAGACCCGGAAAACAATCCGGCATTGCGCCACATGATTGACCGTGCCAAAGTTGAGCAGGTTCCCAGCCACGTCATTGAGAAGGCGATTGAGAAGGCAAAAGGCGGAACGGGCGAAGACTTCGCCCCCGTTCGGTATGAAGGTTTCGGCCCCGGCGGCTGCTCGGTGATTGTCGACTGTCTGACGGACAATGTGAATCGCACGATCACTGACGTGCGTACGTGCTTCACCAGAACCGGCGCGAAGCTAGGAATGGCCGGATCGGCCGCTCATCTGTTTGATCACCTGGCAATTTTCTCCTTCAAAGGAGATAACGGCGATCAGGTCATGGAAGCGATGCTGGATGCGGGCGTAGATGTCGACGACGTCGAGTGCAAAGACGGACAGGTCACGCTGTTTGCCCCAGCCGGCGAATTTTCCAAAGCCAGAACCGCGCTGATGGAAGCCTATCCAAAGCTGGAACTGGAAGTGCAGGAGATCACATTCCATCCGCAGGCGAACAAAGACATCAGTGCGGACGATGTGCCGATGTTTGAGAAGTTCATCAACCTGCTGAACGACTGCGACGACGTCCAGGATATTTATCACAACGCTGTGCTGCCGGAATAGCATCCTGCAGCTTCTCATAGTCGCCTTTTGCTCCGCAAAAGCAGCGGTTGTGAATTTCCACAAGCGCGATGCTTAACCGGGATCCGTGCTGTGTGAGCCGTTCGCAGTCGCGGGCGATTTCGTCTGAAGCTGCATCACGCTGAAGGCGAGGTAAATCGCAAGGAGGACTGCCGACGTGGCGACGAGGCCGGAAATGACAAGACTGAATGTCATGGAGTACTGCCGCGGAAACTCATGGCGTGGCAAAGATCGGCTGAACTTGAGATGCTGCCAGGTCGCGGCGGCTATCATGCTGGCGCCCAGCAGCACGAAACTGATTCCGATCAGGGACGAAGCCACGTGGGGGCTTTCGACGTTTTGCCCGCGCACCATCATGAGAAACACACCGAAGCGTGCCACGAGAAATCCGAGCCCGAGCACGGCAATTCCCGTTCTGAGCCAGGCAAGCAGAGTACGTTCTGCAGCGAAGTAGATCCGAGGATCGTATTCGGGTTCCATCGTGATGTGTTCCTGCGCCCGCGTGCGCGAGTTTATCCGCGAGCCGGCTGGAGCCAGACGAAATGTCTTAAATCGGGCAGACTGAATTGTACCGCACAGTCCGCTCTTTCAACAGCGGCCCGGACGAGAGTCAGCCCGGATGAGGCCGCCTGCGACGGACTCATCCGGATCTCCCGGGCTTTGAATTTCGTCCCAATCCGCCTGAAAAGGCGGTCGAAGAAACCCGAGTTCCAAAGCCTGGAGCGCTACCCTTCTGCGTAGCGATTAAAGGCTCTTGCCGTTATTGTCCACCTCATAAAAATTGCCAGCAGGCTGCCCGCAAGTTAATTGCATCAGGTGGCTGAGCGGAGCCACTTGCGAAGGTTAAATAATATGGGTTGGGATGCCTGGCTGACCATTGCCGTAACGGCAACGGTCCTGATTGCATTAATGTGTGAAAAGCCGGCCGATCTGGTTTTCATGGGTGCCATTGTGCTGCTTGCACTCTGCGGCGTAATCAAGCCAGAAGAAGCGTTCGGCGGATTCATCAGCAATTCACTGCTCATGGTCGCAGCGCTGTTTGTTGTCACGGCGGGGCTGAAGGAAACGGGTGTCGTCGACGTTGTGGGTTCAAGGGTTCTCGGACCTGCCAAAACGGAGTTGGGCGGTTTAATCATGCTGGCGATTTTTGCCATCACGACTTCCGCTTTTCTCAACAACACGCCGATCGTCGCGATGCTGATTCCGGTGGTGATTGCATGGTGCCGTAAGCAACAGGTGGCCCCGTCGAAGCTGCTCATTCCCTTGTCGTTCCTGACAATCCTCGGCGGCTGCTGTTCGCGAATTGGGACGAGCACCAATCTGGTCGTGGATGGACTGATGAAGAAAGCCGGACTGCCGGAAATGACTTTCTTCGAAATCGGCTATGCCGGACTGCCCTGTGCAATTATTGGCTGTGCCTACATCTTGACGGTCGGCCGCAGGATTCTTCCTGAGCGAAAGGAGCTGATGGAACAACTGGGGGATTCGCGGCGCGAGTACCTCGTCGAAATGGTGGTGACTCCGGCCTGCAGACTGGTGGGCCAAAGCATTGAAGCGGCCGGCCTGCGTCGACTGCCTGGCTTGTTCCTTATCGAGGTGGATCGTCGCGGCACGGTCATTGCGCCGGTCAGTCCGGATACGGTGCTTGAGTCCAACGACCGACTGGTCTTCACGGGTGTCGTCGGCACGATCGTGGACCTGAAGAAGATTCCGGGACTTGAGCCTGCGACGGAAGCCACGGACCAGGCGTCTGAAGAACAGCGCCGCCGGCGATTGTGTGAAGCCGTGGTAAGCCGTTCATCGCCACTGATTGGACAGACCGTTCGAGAAGCTCAGTTTCGATCACATTACAATGCGGCCATCGTTGCGATCCACCGGAATGGGGAACGACTGACAACGAAGATTGGCGATGTGAAACTGGAATCCGGCGACACACTGCTGATGCAGACTGGTCCGAATTTTGTCCAGGCTCACCGTAACAATCCGGACTTCTATCTGGTCAGTGATGTTGAAGGGTCTCAGCCTCTGCGACATGAACGCTGGTGGGTCGCCCTGGTGATCTTCGCCGGCTTGCTGGTAACCATGTTTATTGGAAAAAGCGATACGGCGATGCTGGGTGCATTTGTCGCCGGGGGACTGATGGTGCTGACTCGGTGCATGTCTGCTGCGGATGCGCGGCAAACCGTGGAATGGCCTGTGCTGATTGCCATCGGAGCATCATTCGGACTGGGCTCAGCGCTGGAAAAATCGGGCGCTGCGCTGTTTCTTTCAACCCAGCTGGTCGCATGGACTCAGCCGCTGGGCCCCTATGCGACTTTGGCTGCAATCTACTTTGTGACGATGGTTTTGAATGAGCTGATCACCAACAATGGAGCTGCCGCTTTGGCATTTCCATTCTGCCTGAAAGCGGCCGAACTCAGTCACTGCGACAGTCGTCCGTTTGTGATGGCGGTCGCTCTTGCCGCTTCCTTTGCGTTCGCTTCCCCAGTGGGCTATCAGACTCATATGATGGTGTATGGCCCGGGCGGATATCGGTTCAGTGACTTCGTCAAAGTTGGAGTACCCTTGAACTTGCTGCTGTGGATCGCAAGTGTCATTCTGATTCCGATGATCTGGCCATTTACTGTTTCCTGAAAGTCGCTCGGGTTTTCTCACAATGTTTCCGGAGAAGTCTTTTCAATGTCCAGCAAAAGTCTGCAGTACGTTCCTGACGCGGCCCTGAAACTTTTGCCGGCCGGCCGAATTGCATCTTTGAAAGAGGCGATGCTGGCTGCTCGCGAAGAGACGCTGGTTGATGTGGATCTCTGGCAGTCCGGATCGGCCGTCCCCGTTGAAAAGCAGCCACTGGATGCAGGCTTCATTCAATGGCCGGAAGAATTGCTGGCTGATCTGAAAAGTAATGGCGACAAGAGCCTGGTCGCTCGTTTGGAAGCCTGCGGAGCTCGCCTGCGTGAGTCCGCTGACTCCGTCGTTGTGCTTGGCATTGGCGGATCGTACATGGGCATGCGGGCGATGTTTGAAGCCCTGCGAAGTCCGTATCACAACGAGCAGTCTCGCAAGGTTCGTAACCATGTGCCTCGGCTGTATTTCGAAGGTTGGAATGTCGATTCAGACCAGCAGCAGATTCTGTTGAATTTGCTGGATGAGCGTGCTTCGCAACATCCGGATTCCGTAGACGGTCGCACCGCTGTGATTGTGATTAGTAAGTCCGGCGGGACTCTTGAAGCTGCTGTTGCCTTCCGCACATTTCGAGAGTTGATCGAACGTCGCTTTCCTAAAGAGGCTCGCCAGCTGATCGTGCCTGTCACCGGAGACAGCGGTCGATTGAGAAACCTGTCCAATGCGGCCGGGTACGCGGACACGTTTTCGATCCCGGATGGAATCGGCGGACGATTTTCAATTCTGACCTCGGTGGGACTGTTGCCAGCTGCAGCCAACGGCATGAACATTCGGGCGCTGCTTCAGGGCGCGGCCGATATGACGGAGCATTTCCGTTCAGCGCCGTTTGAATCGAACATTGTGCTGCAGTTTGTTTCGGTCTGCCATGCGTTCGAAAAAGACCTCGGCATGACGACTCGAATTCTGTCGACATGGGGCAGCAAGCTGGAAGCCGTTGGGCTGTGGTATGACCAGCTGCTGAGTGAAAGCCTTGGCAAGCATGAGCGTGGTGCGACTCCATTGACGGTCGTGAATACTCGTGACCTGCACAGCCGCGGCCAGCAGCATCAGGAAGGTCGACGCGACAAACTCATCACCAACCTGCTCCCGGGCGTTCCGCATCTGTCGCCGATTACTGTTCCAAAACATGAACTGGATCAGGATCAGCTGAATCAGCTGGCGGGTGTCACGATGCCTCGAATTCTGCAGGCGGCGATTGACGGCACC
>QWOO01000245.1 GCA_003669615.1 Planctomycetota bacterium | reverse complement strand
TAACGATCATCGGATTTTCGTTCGTCAGCCACTTCCGGATACCGTCACGGATCGCAGTCTGCTCGTGGACTTCCACAAACGCCGTGTCCTGATGCTGGATGGGCAGGATTGTTGCCAGAGTCGCCAGCGGAATCAGAATTTCATGCCGTACCTCGGCGGGCTCGATATAGATGAACGAATACACGCTGCTGTAACTGGTGATTCCCAGAGTGGCTTCACGCTGCTTTTCGAACCACGAATCCCATTCCTCTTCCGAAGCATCTTCCGAAAGGGTCTGTTCCCAGTCAAAGCGGATGGTCGTAGAGCCACCCGGCTGCAATCGTTCCGTATAGTTCAGACCAGTTCCCGCCTGATGCACATTCAGACTCATCTCGCTCGGAACGATAAAATTGGCATCGCTGATATCCTGCTGAATCGTGAGAAACTCTGGCGGAGCGGCAAACGGATACTCAATTTCATAGGTCGCTGTATGTTGCATCATTTCTGTTGTTGGGATGCCATCCGCAGGAATTTCAAAACGCTTCACATCTGTAATTTGACCCTGCACGAGGTTTCCATCCACGTCTCGCACAGAGAATTTTTCCAGCAGAAAAGCTTTGTGCTGTTCGAGGCCTCGCTTCAGGTCATCCGGGACAATTCGATCCTGATCGTTGGGCTCAAGGCCCTGGAAAAGAATCAGATCTTCGGCAAACATCTGAATTCGCACGATCGCCTTGGTTCGAGTCACGAACATGCTGGCTTCGGTGATCGAAATCGGGTGCCGTCCCAAAGCCTGCGCCGGGCTGCATACGAACAGAAGAACAGCTGTCACAAGGAGGGTCAGTCGAGAGCCACGCGTCGCAAAACGATCAGCGCGCCTGTGCCCGGCGGACATTTGAAGTCGCGGACGAGTCACAATGTCTTTGGAGCGTGGGGCAGGTGGAGTCATGGATTCAAATGGTACCGCGTGTCCGTAAGGAATGAGGCGGAAAATGGGCTCATTGATATCCAACGGCCATCCATTTCACCAGCGGCACGGCCAAAGTCTGGGATTCGGGGAACTGCTGTGACGTGCGCCCGACGGTATCGTGACGCGACCGCCTGTCGGCCGCTTGTCATCCTGAGTAAAGCAACGTGCCCCGAAGGATCTCGCGTTCCGCGGCAATGTAGAGGAGGTCCTTTGGTAGTCGCTCAGATTGACAAAACGAAACGCTCGGAGTGACAAACCAATCAAGCCTTTCCGCGTGAAGGATAAGGATGACGGACAAGCGTTGTCTTTTCGTTCCGGCTAACGCCTTACCTTAATGCGCCATCGGGTTGGCAGTTTTTGCCGCAACTCGTTGTCTTGTCGAATTCTTCGAAATCCCTGTTGACGCTTTTTCGTTCGAGGGTACTCTTCCGCCTGCCGTCATCTCGATGGCGCATGGCTGGTCTGTTTGAACACAAGGCGGCGGCGACAGGAAGTTTCGTACGTCGTGTTGATCATAAACATGGCTGGCTCGGAATCGGTTGAATAACGTCCACTGGACAAGGAATCAGTTTGTGGCAACGGATTGGAAGACGATTCATCAGGTTTCCATGCTTTCTCCGGCAAGCGTCTGTGGCACGGTGATGCAGCTGAGCGGCAAACTGTTGTCCGACGCCGTGAAGGCCGTGGAGTTTGAGCCGTTTATTCGTGCGAGTCTGTCCGAGATCGCGACTGAGCTTTCCGTTCAGTGGATCGCCCTCGTGCAGCGAATTCCAGGGCCTGCCTGGGCCGTTGTTGCGGAGCATGGTCAGCAGGGTTTGGCCAGTCGTCCGATTTCGCTTTGGGACGATGCGCTGGACCGAGATGCGGCGGGCGTAACAAAAAATGATCAGGGCAGAATCCTGGCCGCCTTTCCTCTGACCTCGGGAACTCCTTTCGCGCATTTGATTGTGACAGTCGGTCGTCATGCGGATGAAAGTTTGGCTGAGTCCGGGCTGATGATGGCGCGCACCATGTCGATGGCGCTGACATTGCTGGAAAGAGAACTCCAGAATCGCCGTCAGGTGGAGCGACTCCGCTCAACCTTGAACATTGCTTCGCGGCTATCGATTGCCGAAGACGCGGCGCCGTTGCTGGAGCAGATTGCGCACGAGGCGACTCGCCTGCTCAACTGTGATCGCAGCAGTATTTTTCTGTGGGACAAGGATCGAAATGAAGTCGAAGCGCGGCCTGCCCTCGGCGTCAAAGGATCTTCGCTGCGCATTCCCGCCGGTGAAGGGATCGTCGGAGAAACTCTGAAGACAGGCAAAGCCATCTGTGTGGAGAACGCGTACGACGATCCTCGATTCAATCAGGAAGTCGATCGCAAAAGCGGATACAGGACTCGCAATCTGATCTGTGTTCCGCTGCGAGATGCTCAGAACAACGTGGTGGGTGCGTTTGAGGGGATCAACCAGAATGAGAACCGCCCGTTTTCGGAAGACGACATTGAATGTCTGACGCAGCTGGGGACTCAGGCCGCGGTTGCTCTTCGCAATCTTCAGGAACGCAACCTGCTGCACCGCAGTAACAGCCAGCTGGCCGAGCAGGTCACAAAGGGAGTGTCGCTCGTCGGTGAGAGCGCAGCAATTTCGGCGTTGCGGGACACAGTTCGACGTCTGGCGTCCACGGATCTGCCTGTCCTGGTACTGGGTGAAAGCGGGACCGGGAAAGAAGTGGTGGCTCAGTCGCTGCATTATGCCGGCAACCGGGCCAACTGTCCGTTCGTTGCTGTGAACTGCGCGGCGCTGACCGAGTCGCTGCTGGAAAGCGAACTGTTTGGGCACGAGCGAGGGGCTTTCACGGACGCTCGCGATATGCGTCAGGGAAAGTTTGAACTGGCTGACGGTGGGACTCTCTTCCTGGATGAAATTGGCGACATGAGCCCCGGCGGGCAGGCCAAGTTGCTGCGTGTTCTTGAGCAGAAAGTGATCACTCGTGTTGGCGGGTCACAGGCGATTCCGATCAACGTTCGGATCGTGGCAGCAACAAATGCGAATCTGAGCGAAGCGGTGCGAGCGCGGCGATTTCGCGAAGACCTGTACTATCGGCTGGGCGTCGTGACGCTCGATCTTCCGCCCTTGCGCGAGCGGCCGGAAGACATCCTGCCACTGGCCGAGTTTTTCCTGCGACGCTTTGCCGTTCAGGCTCGGCGACCTCAGTTGCAATTGTCTTCCGAAGCTCGACGTCGTCTGCAGTCACACGCATGGCCGGGCAATGTGCGTGAGCTTCGCAATCTGATGGAACGGATTGCATTTTTATCGCCCAATGACCGCGTGGAGGCGGAAGATCTGGCCTTCATTCTGAACCCGGATGCGGACTCCTCAAGGCTGCCGTCACTGGAGCTTGGTCTGGATGAAGCGACTCGCGAATTTCAGCGGGACTTTATCCGCAGAAGCATTCGGCAGGTGAGTGACAATATGACCGACGCGGCGCGGCTGCTTGGGCTGCACCGTTCGAATCTTTATCGCAAGATGAAACAGCTGGAGATGAAAGAAGTGGGCGGCGGCGAGTAACTCGGTCGTTCGGTTCATTCGCCGAATGACGGAGGCTTCATCACGCGGATTCGGACTCTATCTTCCGGACTGATTCGGGTTGAGGTCGTGCGGGCAGCAGAATCAGAGCCAGCAGGATGCCGCTCAGGATAAAGGTGGCGCACACGGTGAAACTGAGTCGAAATCCAAAGGCAGTGCTGTTCATTCCCAGCACTGACCAGCCGGTCTCTTTGGCTTTATCGACGAGCGCTCCGTAGAGATAACCGGCCGGCGCTGCGGGCACCATGAGCATCGTCATAAAGGCCATATTGCGGCGCATCTGATCGCGTCGTGAAGCCGATAAGAGGTAGTTGGGCGCATAAACGCCCACCAGTTCACCGGCCCCGTGAATCCCGAATGCAACAAGATACCACGGGCCCGTGACGAAAATGGCCCAGAGCTGAGCTGCCAGAAAAATGCTCGCCGTGGCCAGCAGTCCCGCGCGTGGATTTGTGCGAGTCAACAGCCAGCCGAGAAGACTTCCGGCAATCACCTTGAAACCGAATCGCAGCATGTTTTGCACACCCGCATATTTCTCCGGGATGTTCCCCAGGACCTGTTCCGAATACAGGTTCATGTTGGACGGAATCACATTTCCGGCGTAAACCAGAATGGTGACAATCGTGGCCAGTAACAAAATGCGTTGCCGCAGGATCGATCGGAAATGATAGACAAAGCCGAAAGCGGCACCGCACGCACACAGGCCACCGCAGATCTGCAGAAGCGATCTGGTTGCTTCTGAAAAGCTCTGAATAGTGGAATCCCCGGATGCTGAAGAAAAATGCATGAAGGCCACTGAGGCAAACATCAACGGTAAGCCGACAAGAAGTCCGATCACTTCGGAAACAGGCTCACGCGATAATTCCTGCTGAGGTGGGACGATGATAAAAAACTGTGCGAACACGGCAGCCAGCAACATGACCGGCACACCCGCCGCGAACAGGATGATGAAGTTTGCGGGATAGGCGAAACCGTCGAAGTGCCAGCCGAAAAGGTCACCGCCCAGCAATGCCGTTTGTCCAAATGATCCGAGCACAGCCAGAAGCGGTCCGGCTCCAAAGGCGAGACTGAGCGCAAGCCCGCGCCGCGATTCATCAGATCCGCGTCCGATCACTTCCCACAGGAATGCAATGGCGGCCGGCATGACAGCTCCGGAAACCCCGCCCTGCAATACGATCATGGCCAGTTTAAACGGGACGGGGGCAGAAGACGCCAGAGTGATGGCCAGGGCCGTGAGCATCAGGGCTGAAGTGGCGTAGCAGAGGCTGAGGTTTCTCTTGAGGGACGAGACCTTTGGGGAGAGCCAGGCAATGAGCGCGGGCATGGCGGTCATCGCGAAGAAAAGTGTCCCCGGGAGGTTGCCGGTTTTCGCATCAGCCCCCAGTCGATCGCACAGCGAAGCCTGAGTGATCCCGACATAAAGGACAGGGGCGGCGAAATATTGCGTGCCGGTGCAAACGGCAAACAGGATCAGATTCCAGCGTTGTTCGGGCCATGACAGCGGACATCGATTTGCTATATCAGCTGTCTCCGGATTGTTCATGTGGGACCTCGCAGCGGCAAAGTGACGGCTTCTCCGGTGCGAGCGGAGATCAGACAAGCTTCACAGAGTTCCACAGCTGCGCGGCCTTCCTTCGCGCCAACATGGGGAGGTCGCTGTTCGCGAATGCTGTCGATGAAATCCTGGATCACCCCGATATGCGGATAGAGTCGAATGGGTGATTTTGGTTCTTTCAGATAATCAAAACGTTCGGGCGTATAGATTCGTTCCCATTTGTCGCCCTGCCCCACGTCAAGGTATTCGAAGTTCTCCAGATCGAACATGGCATCTCGACCAAACGCCTGAAATCGAACTTCGCTGCTGGGAAGGCTGGGGTTCGGCAGTTCTCCGGTGATCCACATCTGGGCCATGATGTTGTCTTCAAAGACAATCTGAGCCATCACAGAAAGTGGCGGGCCGGAAATGTCACTGTACGTTGTGGCGTGAGCAAACACTTTCACGGCATCTCGGCCGGTGAGCCATCGCAGGAAGTCGGTATTGTGGGACGCCATGCCCATGAACAGACCGCCGCTGCGAGGATCGGACATCCAGAGTCGATCCTGAAAAAGCTCCTTCGACAGTGGCAGCGGGAATGCAGAAACGGTTCTTAACATCTGCAACGGGCCGAGCGTTCCGTTGTCGATCAGTTTCTTGGCTTTCTTCGTGATCTTGCGATATCGCTCTGTCTTTACGACACCCAGGTTGACGTTGGCCGAAGCACATGCGGCAATCATCTGATCGCACTCCGCGATTGTTGGTGCCATCGGTTTTTCGGCAAGCACATGCTTGCCAGCCGCGGCCGCCATGAGCGTGAGTTCCAGACGATTCACATCCGGCGTCGCAAGAACTACCGCGTGAATGTCGTCCCGCTTGAGGAGCGATTCAATTGAGGCTTCGGCCGAAACTTCATAGTCCCGAGCCAGTTCGGGTGCTCGCCGGCCACCGGTCACCGCGACAAGCCGACATCCGACGGCATGTTTGGCAATGACCTCGCTATACGTCAGCCCCATGAATCCACTGCCAATCATTCCCACACCGATTGTCTGCATCATGTCTCCAGTGAATGAGGTTTGTTGCTGCGTCTGTTGAAGTCTGCTCTTAGCAATCGCTGATCATTGCATGATCGTTGTGCGGACGGTGTTCACTTTTGTGGAATGATGGGCTGAACCCACGCACGTTCGAACTCGCCCGCTTCGGAAGGATTGGGATGCAGGCGGGAGGAAGTGACAACCGCTCGAACGTAGAGCTCGGATCCATCAAACTTGTATTCCGCCGTTGGTCCGTCGACGGACTTCAGCACCATGCCGATCTCATCCGAGTACTTGCGAGTCAGGTCGTCGGCTTTTACAGAATCGTCGCTGGCTGGCAAGGATTGATCATTGAATGAGCGGCGAGTTCCGATGAAATCGATTCGATACGTGACACCTTCAGCCGGAGCAGCTACGACCTTCATCTGCCCATCGTGAGTGGTTACGGATTCCAATGTGACTCCGGAAGACGAATAGAACTGACCGGCTTCCAGAGATTCAACCAGAGCATCCGGATCCAGTTTATTGGTCAGCACCATCACCCAGCCGCGCCCGGGCTGAGCACCTTTGCCGGGCTGCGTTTCGAAGTAGTTATGACCGTCATCCGTGGCGAGTCCGAACATCACAGGGAGGTTCAGTTTGCTCAGGCGAAACGTGTTGATGATGTCCCATATGCGTTCTGTGGAAGCATGAGATGCATCGCCAGTATTGTAGACCGTGGGATGTCCGTTGTAGACCTCAAAAAAATTCTCACCGACGACCTGCATCAGTTGTTCGGCTGTGATCGCATAACCAAAGTTGGGATGATTCAGGTGCACAAGAGTTTTGACTCCCGTGCGTTCGCGGCGGGAGACAGCCGAATCAATATTTCGCTGCATGACATCCACAACGCTGTCACCACCGGTTGGAGGCAGTAATTCCTGGGTATTTGTGGCGCACATGTGAATCGGTTTGTTCTTGAATTTGTCCGTGATCTCTTCACCCTGGATCAGCAGGTACTTCTGGGGAACGGCGAGTTTCGAAAAGATTTCGTCGAAGGTTTTCAGACGGACCTCTTCAATATTTTCCTTCTTCTTTTCCTCGCCTTTTTCAACCTCCCGCATCCGTGTCGTTACCCATTCGTTCGGGAAGGCAGTCTTGAGAGCTTCAAAGGCGTTTCGACCGCCTTTGGTCTTGTCGATCTCAACCCAGCGTTCGTTCTTCAGCAGAGTGTTGTGGTCTGTGAAGACAAGGAACTGATAGCCGCGTTCCTTGTACCACGCCGCGATCATTTCCGGATAGTCGTCCCCATCACTCCAGAGCGAATGGGTGTGCATGTTGCCGCGTCGCCAGGCCAGTTCGTCCGTCGCAGTCAGGTCAGTCTGCGGCAGTTCGACGGCATTCTGCGCGATGGCGGATGGTGTGTGCAGCAGAACGCAGCCGACCGAACACAAAAGTACGTTCAAAATAAAACGGGCGAGGCGATGGGCAGGCATGAGGGAACTCTCGAGCGGTCGGTGCAGCGGGTCAGTGATCAGCAGAGTCACCCGCAGAAAGGTGAATCCGCAGCAATGAAACGCTAACAGACGTGCCGCGAGGAGACAACCACCAGAGCGAGTTATGGGATGAGACGGAGATTGTCTAAATGAAAGACAGCGTCTTCAGTCGGCGCCAGTTGAAAGAAGTTCAACATTGTGATCTCTGTCATGGACAGAGAACGTTCCGCGGGCCCCGCTTCAATATCCAGCAGATCGATTGAAACTGTTTCTATACCATGTGGATCAACTGTGACCGAAGTGCTGAAACGTTCCGCCGGGTTAGACTTTGAGCTCTGATGAATAAGATCTCCAATGGTTATCCCCAGATTCAAATTAGAATCCGTTGGGTTAAAGACATCGACCTGCAGTTGCGAATAACCGGTCCAGTCTTTGATGGGCCAGTACATCGTGAAACGCACAGTCTTCGTGCTTTGGGCCCGAAGTTTTATTGAGTATTTTCCAGCAGTGGCCCAGGTTGTGTCTCTGGTCGCCGTTGCGCCACGTGCCCTCCATGCCGCGAGTTCTGCGGGTCGTTCAAAAGACGCCATTAATGGAAATTCATGGCTCTGCCGATAGCATTCGATCAATTCGCTCAACGGTTGAACACCCGGCAGAATTAAGAAGAAGACAATCAAGGGTGGAAATGCAAACCATCGCCACACTCCAGAGATTCGGAACAGGCCGCAGTACAGAACTGCCGCAAGAATTCCGCCGGCATTCGCTGCTGCATCTGTCAGAGAACTTTGTCGCTCGACAAACCTTTGAGCGATCTCACACGCAACGCCACCGACAAGGAGTATTGCGGCCAGCAACAAGATTCGCCGGAGATTAAGCGTTACGACGGGGACTGAGCGAGTCGTAAGGCCGACACAGGAGGCATCAAGGATCGCAGCGATAAGAAGAAATGTGCAGAAAAACGTTGGGGCATGAGCAAAATTAAACAATGCGCCCCATGCTCGTCCGTCGATCGAAAACGGATAGACGAGCAGGAAGACAACGCCCAGGCCGACACCAGAAAGCAGCCACCATCTCACGCGTGAATCGGCGTAACCGACGGATGCCCGCTTCGGTTCGTGAGTGACGTCGAAATTTGCAGTCGGCTGCATAATTGAGTGGTCTGATAAGACGCGGAGCGTGTATCTGAGGATGCCGAACAAAACTCTCGCAAGCAGCCGGATTCGTGAGAATTCGGACGGGTTTCTGAACACTTACGAGTCCAGTTGGGGGTTTGTCAGGGGTTCTCGGATGCTTCTACAACATAGCTTGTGGTTCACGAAATGCTTTCCTGGAAGAGTCTGGAATCCGGGGATCCGGGAATGTGGTGGGATACCTTTGAGGGTTCATTACACCAGAGGTTGTGTTACAAGGGGAACTTGAGCACAAAATCGGCAATCTGATTTACAGCTCAACAGGACTTGACTAATCTTCCGCCCGTCGCTGCAGCCGGAACAGAGGATTGTTCAGACTGCCGACTCCGGAAGGGGGGCCTTTCTGGAAGTCTTCAGAGCTCCATGTGTCAGATTTGGGGCACGAGTTCTGAGTAAGCCGAAATGAGTTCGGTTTTTAGCGCGGAATGGAATCTGCCATGCTTGTCACTCTTCCCGTTGTTGCTCAACGGATGATGCCGGCGTTGCTGATGCTGTATCCACGCTCAGCCGTCCCATTCCGACTCAGTTGTTAAGACACCGTTGCATTCGCCGGTGTCTGTTCAAGCTCAACCTGGGAGGGAACCTTAATCATGAGCAAGCAAAAGCCAGTCATCGCGATCACAGGGGATTTTCGTCCGGAACGGTATAACGGAGCAGCGCTAAGCTGGTTCAACACCGGATATTACGACAGCGTCAGCGCCGCGGGGGGCCTGCCAATGCTGTTGGCACCGGTGGAAAATGACGACGACCTGCACCGGATGCTTGAGAATGTGACCGGCGTTGTGCTGTCCGGATGCAATCTGGACCTCGATCCGACTCGCATGAAGATGCATACGCATCCGTCTGTAAAGGTCATGCCCAAGCGAAGAGAAGATTTTGATCGTCGAGTCGCTGAATATGCGATTCAGAAACGTATTCCGATTCTGGCTATCGGCTCCGGAATGCAGCTTGTGAACTTCCTGTGCGGCGGAACTTTGTACCAGCACATTCCGGAAGATGTGCAACGAGCCATTCATCACCGAGATCCAGTCGAGCAGAACCTGCGTCATGTTCTTGAGATCGTTCCTGGAACTCGCCTCGATTCCATTTATGGTCCTGGAGAAGTCCGAGTCAACAGCTCGCATCACATGGCTGTGCGAGATCTCTCGGGGCGTTTCCGTGTCAGCGCAACCTGCCCGGATGGCGTCATCGAAGCGTACGAGTCAATTGAAGAAGACTGGTTCTGCCTCGGCGTTCAGTGGCATCCGGAAAGCAACACAGCTTCCGCTTTGGACCTGCAGATTTTTGAAGCGTTCACCGACGCTGCCGCTCGCGAAGCTCAGCCAGTGGATGTGATTCCAATGAACGAAATGATGCGACGCGCTGCGTAATTCGATGCCATAGACGTCTGGTCGTCATACAGAAAATGACGTCTTCACATCACAGGCTTAGAACGGCTAACAAAACCAGGAATGGCTTCCGGTCAACTTCGGGCATATCGCGAAAACAATTGCTCGGACGGTGCCATTACCTTTTCTGTTAGAGTGTCCTAAAATGAAAACAAGCCCGTTGGAAGATTCCAGCGGGCTTGTTGCATTTCAGAGCGACCAGTTCTGTCCTGGCTGCGATGGCACGCACTACTGACGAGGTCGAGGAATGATCTGTAGCGGTCCGCTCTCAGTTGCAGGCGATGGACCTGACACCGGCGCAGATGCCGAATTCGGTTTGACTGGAGTTAGCGGACGGATCCCGCGAGAAACACTTTGAGAGATTGAGAGAATCG
>QWOO01000214.1 GCA_003669615.1 Planctomycetota bacterium | reverse complement strand
GGTGCACCAGTATGTGTCCTCTTCCTTCAGGTCAAAGACCCACTTTGAGGTCATCGTGGTGCCGAGCAGATAGCCACCGGTGGTGTGCATGACGCCTTTCGGCTTGCCCGTGCTGCCGGACGTATACAGAATGAACAGCGGATGTTCGCTGTCGAGCTGTACCGCATCGCAGTCCGCCGACATGCCTTCCATCAGTTCATGCCACCAGAAGTCTCGATCCGGCACCATATCCACATCGCCCCCGGTACGGCGGACGACGACGACTTTTTCCACCGAAGGAGACTTGTCCATGCTGGCATCCACAGCAGCCTTCAACGGCACCTCTTTGCCGCGACGCCAGCCTCCATCAGATGTGACGATGACTTTGGCCTGAGCATCGTTGTTGCGATCGGCGACGGCGTCTGCGCTGAAGCCTCCGAAGATGATGGAATGAATGGCTCCAATACGAGCACAGGCCAGCATGGCGATCGTAAGTTCCGGGATCATCGGCATATACAGAGTGACTCGATCACCGGTCTGCACGCCCAGTTTCTTCAACACGTTGGCAAACTTGCAAACTTCGCGATGAAGATCCTGATAGCGAAGTACACGAGTATCGCCCGGTTCGCCTTCCCAGATGATCGCCGCTTTGTTGCGTAATGGCCCCTGAAGATGACGGTCCACGCAGTTGTAGCAGGCATTGATCTTGCCGCCGACAAACCATTGTGTGTCGGGCATATGCCCCTGCATGACGGTGTCCCATTTGCGGAACCAGTCCAGATTTCCTGCCATCTCGCCCCAAAAACCCGCCGGATCATCTTTCGCGCGATGCCACATGGCTTCGTACTGTTGCTCACTGCTGATGTGAGCACTGGCGGAAAACGTGGCGGGAGGCGCAAAGGTTCGAGTTTCCTTCAGAACACTGTGAATACTCTGGTTGCCCGACTGAGTCATACGTTGGTCTGCTCCTGCGCAATTAAGACGGCATGTTAAAAAGAGGTGGGATGGTTTTACTGAGGTGTTTTGAAAGATTCACACTCGTCGCACGCAACTATTGATGTGCGAACAACGTGAACGTTTCTTATGTTATCGGGCCGGCAAGCCAGCTGGATCCGATGAAGTCCCGAATCCGGTCAGCAGTTTAAGGTTCATATGACCACGGGAGGAACTCCCGTCCGCCAGCAAATTGCTTCGGAATCCTCATTTTGTGGACGTTCAGGGCGATTGTCCACCTGACAGCCCCTGTTTGCTGCGCAGAGTGCAAATTGTCATCTGTCTACGCTGACTTTTTCGACTTACGGCGACAATTTCCCCCAACGTTCGGTAACGGGCGCAAAACCGGGGCGGCAGAAGCAGTTACCTCGTCCATGCCAGCCATCGCTGAAACAGGCTTTTCACCCATGGCGTCAGCCGGGTGCGATTGAACTGATCGCCCAGCCTGCGAATGGCATCGGCCTGCGTGGGATACGGATGAATGGTGCTGCCCAGTTTACGCAGCCCAAGTCCGTGAGTCATCGCAAGAGTGATCTCGGAGATCAGGTCGCCCGCGTGCGCCGCAACAATCGTGGCGGCCACAATCCTGTCAGTCCCTTTCCGAACATGCACTTTCACGAAGCCGTCTTCTTCACCATCCAGAATGGCTCGATCCACCTCGTGAAACTTTTGAACATACGTATCCGTCGCAATGTTCTGTTCTTTGATCTGCTGGCCTGTCAGGCCCACGTGCGCAATCTCCGGGGACGTGTAAGTGCACCACGGAATAACCAGCGATGAAGATCGAGCTCGGCCCATGAACAGCGTATTCTGAATCACGATCCGAGCCATGAAGTCGGCTGCATGCGTGAACTGAAATGGCGAACACACATCGCCGGCGGCAAAGATCCGTGGATGGGTGGTCTGCATCCGATCGTTCACCGTGATGCCTTTTGAATGACAATCCACGCCGACGGTCTCAAGCCCCAGACCTTCCACGTTGGGCGTTCTGCCCACAGCCACGAGCAACCTGTCAACATGCACGTTGCGGCCCACACCATCGACCGTGACACTCACGCAAATGCCGTTCTCATTTCGAACCTTCAGATCAGTACCGCCGCAAAGAATTTCTACTCCGTCGTGCTGCATCGATCGCTTCAAAAACTCGGCCGCTTCCGGATCCTCGCGAGGCAGAATACCGCGCGTCGATTCAAACAGCGTGACTCGTGATCCCAGTTGAGCAAACGCCTGAGCCATCTCACAGCCGATCGGACCGGCTCCGATGACTCCCAAACGAGGGGGCAGTTCCGTCAGCGAGAATAAGGTTTCGTTCGTCAGGTAGTCGACGGAATCCAGACCGGGAATCGGTGGTGCGGCAGCTCTTGCCCCCGTAGCAATCACAGCTCGCTTAAACTTCAGCGACGTCCCGTTGACATCAACGGTGTTTGAATCCACAAACCGCGCCTGCCCCAGAAAAACATCCACGCCCAGATTTCGAAATCGCTCGGCCGAATCATTGGGACTGATTTGAGCTCTCAACCTGCGCATACGCTGCATCGCTGCGGCAAAATCCACCTGTGGCTCCTGAGGAATCCGGATCCCATAGTCGGCCGACTTTCGAACACCCGAAGCCGATCGCGCTGCAGCGATGATCGCTTTGGATGGCACACAGCCCACGTTCAGACAGTCGCCGCCAATCATGTTGCGTTCGATGAGTGCAACTTTGGCTCCCAACCCGGCCGCGCCAGCCGCGGTGACGAGCCCCGCTGTCCCGGCGCCGATGACAACAAGATTGTATCGGCCTGTTGGCTTCGGATTCTGCCACGCCGACGGACGCACGTTGGCTTCCAGCTGCCTGTTGAATTCGTCATCGGGTATCAGCGGACTGAATTGAGCCGTCATATTGTGAGCCATCAAGCGGGTTCGACAGAGAAACAGGCAACATGGGACGGAGTCCGGACGATCATAGACGCAAGATGCCGAACGGCTGCAGCCTCACGGACTTTTAGAGGCCTGAAACCTGCGAACGATTTTTCGTCCAACCCAGGGAAGCAGGCCCAACAGGGCAAGGGCGATCAGGATCTGAATCATCTGCCCCGGAGAAAAAATAGAATTCACTCCCTTATCGGCCAATTGCTGAAGGGTCGGCACGCGTGAGCCAGCATACACATAAACCATGGTGCCAGGCAGCATTCCCAGTTGGCTGACCCACCAGAATGTCGACACTCGAATTTGTGTGAGTCCCATCACGGCATTGATGACAAAAAATGGAACAGCAGGAATCAATCGCAGCGTAAACAGATAAAACGGGCCGTCCGCCTGCAGCGCTTGATTGAAACTGTCGAGCTGCTTTCCAAAATGCCTTGCCACGACATCTCGAAGGAAATACCGGCTAAGTAGAAATGCCACAACGGCGCCAGTGGTCGAAGCCAGACTGATCGTGATCAAGCCGGGCCAGAATCCGAGCAACCACGCAAACAGAAGAGTCATTGCAGCGGCACCCGGCAGCGAAAGTCCCGTGACGCCCACGTAGATCGCGAACGCGATGCACAGGGTCAGGACGGGATTCTGATTTTGGAACTGTTGAAAGCGGACTTCCTGCTTCGCAAGTTGCGAAAGCGTCAACTGGTCTCCAAACTTCCAGACAATTCCGGCGACGGCCACAATCATCACCACACCCAGAAGTAGCTTTACATAGGTTCCCCGGACTTCCGGTGGGGAATCATTTGAGTTCTTCGCTGCTGGGAACTGTTTCATGCCCGGATTCTACACGGCTCAGCCACGTTACAAGTTCATTGGCCTCAGGTTTGCGACTCATCTTCGTAATGTATTTTGTAAGGAAACGGAGCAAACATTTGAGATCGCGTGAGGCCCCAAAGGTTTTTTACAATGAGCAGGTGGCCAGTTTCTGCACTCTGATAAATTTGCACCACTGCTGGAACGATCGACCAATGACACAAACGGTCCCCATACGTTTTCATCAGATCATTTTCACTGTGGCAATCCTCGGTCTTTGCTGGCAGGGAATGATGGCTGTTCATGAACTGGGACATGTGATCGGTGCGTTTGCAACGGGTGGTCGGGTAAATCGAGTGGTTCTGCATCCGGCTGCGATATCGAGAACTGATGTGTCTCCCAACCCGTCCCCAACGATTGTCGTCTGGGCTGGTCCGGTCGCGGGCAGCCTGTTGCCTCTGGTGATGTTGGCCGCATTCCACGTTGCGAAATTGTCAGGGCAGGGCAGAGGCCTGCTTCAGTTCTTCGTGGGCTTCTGCCTTTTGGCGAATGGAGCCTATATCGGCGTGGGTGGCTTTGACGGCGTCGGTGATGCTGGCGAAATGCTGCGTCATGGAACACCCATGTGGGCCATGCTGGTCTTTGGAATCTCTGCCTGCGGACTGGGACTCTGGCTGTGGCATCAACTGGGTTCACTCAAACACTTCCTCACATATCCGGAAACCGTCCGACGGCCACACGCGTTTTTCACAGCCGCCGCGCTGGCTGCGGTCATCGCTGCTGAACTCCTTCTGTCGGCTCGATCGTAAACGCCTGTGGCGACGGATTGGCTTTCGTTTCAAGGGGCCGTTGCGCTTCCATCGTCGCATTCCCGCACCAATCAAATTACAGTGCGTACGGCCAGCCATGGCTCCTTGTCCTGTAATTCGCCTGACCGCAAACTCCAAAGCTCGATCGAATGGATTCTCAACAGCCGTCTTCTGAAGAAATTGCACTGCGGTACCTGGAAGAACTGCCATGGCCTCCGTATCCGTTTCAGGAACAGGCCATCCTGACGTGGTTTGATTCGGAAGATGGAATTCTGGTCTGCGCTCCAACAGGCACCGGCAAGACCGTGATCGCCGAGACCGCGCTTTATGAAGCCCTGATGACGGGGCGCCGCGCCTATTACACAACGCCGCTGATTGCGTTGACCGAACAAAAATTTCGTGAGCTCCAGGAATCGGCCGTCCGCTGGGGATTTTCCGCCAGCGATGTGGGATTGATTACCGGGAACCGCCGCGAAAACTCAGATGCCAGAATTCTGGTCGTGGTCGCCGAAATTCTGCTGAACCGCCTGCTGTCGCCGGAGGAAGTTTCGTTCGACGATGTCTCCGCAGTTGTGATGGACGAGTTCCACAGTTTTAATGATCCGGAACGCGGGATTGTCTGGGAACTGTCGCTCGGTCTGCTGCCCAAACACTGCCGCCTGCTGCTGATCAGTGCGACGGTTGGCAATGCCACGGACTTTGTCGTCTGGCTGGCGCGCCAGCATGGTCGTAAGCTGAGACTTCTTCAGAGTGACGAACGTCGCGTGCCGCTCGATTTTCGCTGGGTGACGGATGAAATGCTGCCTGATCAGCTGGAGATCATGGCGGATGGCGATGAAGAATCTCGCTACACGCCAGCGCTCGTCTTCTGCTTCAATCGTAATGAATGCTGGAGCGTCGCGGAACAGCTGAAGGGCAAACGTCTGCTGGCGGATGGTCAGCAAAAGCAGCTGATTGCGGAACTCGATCAGGTCGATTGGTCCACAGGGGCCGGCGGCAAGCTGAAGCAGTTTTTGATGCGGGGTGTTGGCATTCACCATGCCGGCCTGCTGCCGAAATATCGTCGTGTGATTGAGCATCTGTTTCAAAAGAAACTGCTGAGTATCTGCGTGTGCACGGAAACTCTGGCGGCCGGCATCAATCTGCCGGCACGATCCGTTGTAATGACGTCCCTGCTGAAGGGACCGCCGGGTAACATGAAGGTCATCGATGCAAGTTCGGCGCATCAGATGTTTGGCAGAGCAGGGCGGCCACAGTTTGACACCCGCGGTTACATCTTCGCAGTGGCGCACGAAGATGATGTGCGACTGTTTCGCTGGCAGGAAAAGTATGACCAGATTCCTGAGGACACTCGGGATCCGATGCTGATCCGCGCGAAGAAGAATTTGAAAAAGAAGATGCCTCGGCGCCGCGAAGGGTTTCAGTACTGGACTGAGCGACAGTTTCAGACGTTGCGAGAAGCGCCTCCTGCGAAGCTGGCCAGCCGCGGCCGTCTTCCCTGGCGACTGCTGGCATTTTTTATTCGTAAATCAGGCACGGTACTTGGCTTGCAGGAAGCCGTCCGCCGGCGACTGCTGGATTCGGGTGAAAAGGACGATGCGGAAAAACATCTGGTCCGCATGCTAATGACTCTGGAAGCCGGTGGCTTTATTACTCTGGATCCTCCGCCACCGCGACCCGCCATTGCGCTGGATGCGACGCAAAAAGTGGATGGCCCCGTCTTTCATTCGATTCGCGCGAGTGAGGCTGTTTCTCAGATCGCTCCCGCGATTACGGCCGCAACACACCTTCAGGAAAGTCGCTGGATTTCCACACATCTCGCGCCACTGACAGAAGCCGAAACGCAGGCCGCGCCGGAATCCTCCGGGGAGGTCCCTGTCGAAGATCCCGGTGAATTCGGGGAGGGCGTCGATCCGGACGAAGCGGTTTCAGAAAGTTCTGAGCCGCCTCACAACACTGCGCTCGCTCCAGAAGTCGTCCCTGATTCTTCGTTACCGGTCCCGGAAGCTCCGGCCGAAGAATCTTCGCAGCCGGCAAAAGTGGGCTTGCTGGGACAGCTGATTCAGCAGGCTCGCACAGGAGATGCTCCGAAGGGCAGCGCCGCATCGAAAAAGGGCAAAGGCAACAGTAAGGCAGCAGCGGCTTCGGATCTGCCGGAGTTTGATTATTCGCCTCGCCTGGCCGTGGCGACGGAGCAGATGGAGCTTCTGTTTTCCTTCCGCAGCATCAACGCTTTGTATGGCGTTTTTATCGCCGAACATATGCACAAGGCGAACTATGAAGAGCGTCTGCAGTTGTTGGAAAGCGTGCTCGATCTGGCGTCGTCTGTGGCCGGGGCGGTGCGAGTTCCGTCGTCGGAGGAAATGCCAGAGGGGCCTCTTTCCAACGAGTTCCTGAATCCACTGCTGCTGTCGCGTGGCCTGGTCACTCAGCAGGAACTGACCGGATACTTTGACGAGGTCACACGGCGACGAGTCTACCCGATGCCGCTCGGCGATCGCATGCGATTATTGTTTCGCTGCGACTTCCCTGGCGTCACCGACGTGTATGTCCGCAGCGTCTGGTGCGTGGGCGATCTTCTGCGGTTCGGCGGCAACTTCGACCGTTTCGTGAAAGCTCGCGATCTGACAAAGCAGGAAGGAGTCCTGTTTCGTCATTGCCTGCGAATGATTCTGCTATGCGGGGAATTTGCCTTGCTGGAACCGCCCGGTCTGAATCCCGTGGAATGGCGTCGCGACCTGACCGAACTGGCCGCCATCCTGACAGACGCCTGCCGAGCGGTCGACCCGAACAGCACGGATGAAGTCATCACCACTCTTCGTGCTCAGGCCGAAGGTCAGGACCTGTTGTAACGCGATCGTTTGAAAACTTGGCAGAACAACAGACGGAGACGTCACGTTTTCCGCAACCAAGTCGCAGCGGTGACATCTGGAAATGGCTCCGAGCGAATCAAAAACCATCGTCCTTCGCGGCCTGCGTTTCTACTCCGGCACGATGGAAATCTGCCCAAAGTCGTTGTTCGCTCCGCGAACAAAACGGATGATGGAGTGCAGTATGTTTGTTAAGTCGCACAGGAGTCAGGACAAGGGCCATCTCAGCAGGAAGTGCGCGCACATGGTGGTTGCGAAGTCCAACCCGTTCTGTTCGCGGAGCAAACAACGACTATTGTTCGTTGTTTGGATGGCCCCCAAGCAATTTTCCGTAAATGACCAAAGTCGCCAATGATGAACACCGCGACGAGAAGCAATCCTTGTCGTTCAGCGACGTGCGTCTCGCGGGACGAGGATCGAGTCATAGAATGGCTCACCTACGCAGGCAGGTCATTCCATGACCGAATCCTTGCGATTCCGTCCCGCCCTGCAGAACACGAATGCAGACACATAACTCCCAGCCGCAGTCCGAGGAATTGATAAGGGGCATTGTGATTCCCAATGTCCCCGTATTGCGATTTGAGGAAGCACTACGGATTCGGCGATGCAGGCCCGTCGAACCGGTCCTGAGTTCCAAGGAAAGGGACAAAACGATTTGGCAAATTAAGTACGTCGGACACTTCGGAGGCGGTCCGCACTGTCGAAGGCTGATGATTGGCTGGTGAGCCGACGGTCATCAGGATCGGCTGATCGAATTTGAACGGTGACAGACTTGCTGCGAAAGCAGGCCTCGAGATCTGTGGCACTCCTAGTGGGAACCAGGTGAACTGTGAGCCGCTCCACGGATCTGTGATCAGGGCTGCAAAGGCGTGATCGTCAAGAGCTCGCAGTTCTGCCAGCAAGGCCGGAAACTGGCCATGAGTCAGCCGATGCTGATGAAGCAGAAGCGACAGCAAAGTCGCTCGTTCCGCGGCGACGGTATCAACCAGCATGTGCAGAACCGGGTTGTTCGAATCCACCGGCTGCATCACGGAGAGATCGATGGCCGTGTCGCCGAGCGATGTCGTGGCCAGCAGGCGACTCAGTTCCCGTTCGACCGAAAGGCCGAACGCCAGCCATTGCCGATCTGTCTCCGCCACGAAACTCATCCGGCCTCCGATCGACAGATTCTCGATCTTTCGACGCAGCAGCCACTCCGAAAGCTGCATCGCGCCGGCAGCTCGGGACACTCCAGCCGATCCGAGATTCAGCAACTCCATGCCAAACTGATCCGGCCCGTTGTTAATGTTTTGAAAGGTGCGGTGTAATTGCTGCTGCTCCGACATCTGTTGAAAGTACGACGGATTCTGAACCACAGACACTGCGACTTGTGCGAACCATGTCCGTCGAGCCAGCATCGGGCGAGGGTCGGGAAAGATGACGTCGCTGCTGTTGGGGTTGAGGAAGATTTCCCGCTTCAGATCTTTGTAGACTGACAGCAAATCTACGGTCGACAGATCGGCCGTTGCCAACAGCGCACGCAGGCGACTGAGCACGACTCGCTCAGCATCAAGACAGGAGAGCCAATTGACCCATGACGATGTTTGCCCGGCCAGCTGACGGGAAACACTCACCGCAGTTACCAATTGATTTGCGGCTTCCTTGATTTGTCCCGCCGCAGCCTTCTTTTGAGCATCCGCCAGCAGGCAGGAAACCACGTGCGGTGCCGGCGTTTCTGACCATGGACTCGTCCACTCAATCGGCAGGGGAGGCAGCGTCCCGCCGCTCGCGATAGATTCTCTAAACGGTTTCAACACTTCCTCGACATAGGCATCCGGCGGTGTCGAGTCGGAACTTTCTCGGCCAAGAAAAGCCGGAAGGATGTATTTGGATTCCAGAGGATATTCGCCGGTGCTGATACCGTGCAGGGAAGACGAAATCGGTCGGGAATACCGTGCCGAATCGTACCACCGCTGATTGCCAACCGAGTCTTGTGCCATGCCGAATAGCATCGCATTCGATTCGTTCGACTGAAACGTCGACGTCTGCACAATGTCGTCCGGCGTTTTTCCGACGAAGTGCTGGATCTCGGATTCGACTTGTTGAATCAAACGATCCGAAGCATGTTTCCAGTGACTGTGTCCGATCAGGGGAAAGACAATCAGAGGGCACAGCAGCCACGCGGTCTGCTGAATTCGCAGGCTTCGCGAAACGCAACCATTGAGCCAGTGTTTTGATGTCAGTGCCACCGCGGCAAGCAGACAGATCGGGATCGGCACAGCAGAAAGCCAGACCGACCAGTCTCGTGCAATCAGTTGCTGCAGGAACATGATCCCGCCAAACCCAACGATCAACGAACCTCCAAAGGCCAGGATCTGACGACGAATCCAGCAGGCCATCAAATGTCCGACGGCAAATAACCACAGTCCGCCGGCCAGACAGACGCCCACTTGAATCCAGCGATCAGCGATTGTCGCCGGTGAAGAAGGTATCGACAATGGCCGAGAGGCAAAGTCAGGGGCACGCATCACATCTATGAGACTCAGGATGCGAGCCTCCGCCACCTGCGTCTGGGCCGGAGTTCGAAAGTTCTCCTTGAGATATGTCTGCATTCCCCACGAGGGTAGAAGCTGATCGCCCGCGACGATGATTCCTCCAAGGACCACAGCGACCATCAGCCAGCAGAGCGTCTTCACTCTCCAGATGTGCCGCGCAGAAATGCCGAGGTTGACCAGCAGCAGATGATTCTGAGTCCTCTGATCTTCACGCATGGTTCTCAGACCACATTCCAGAATCAGCACCATCAGAAACAGAAAGTTGAAAAAGTAGGGGATAGACACAAAGCATCGCCCGAGGCAAACAAGCATCCCCAGCGGCAGCCAGACTGCGACGAACGGTACGATCGAACGCAGTTCCCGCCAGACCAGAGTTGATTCGATGCGAAGCGACGACTCCTGACGCCGCACGATCCGCTTCAGGCCATTGATCCAGAAGCGACGACTGAGCGACAACCCCGTAGCACCGGCCGGAACAGTGCTCTCAAGCGCCTGCAGCCATCGATCCCGAACACTGTTTTGTTCGGAGATACGTCCCAGATGCCACGGTCGGGAGAGAAAAAGGACGGATCCCGCCAGAAGCAGAAGTCCGCCCGCAGCATTCACGCCAATTGGCACTCCCTCATTGCCACGACCAACATTCATTCCTTCAAACAGGACATACGAAACT
>QWOO01000086.1 GCA_003669615.1 Planctomycetota bacterium | reverse complement strand
TGGCCTCGCGAAACTGGGGCTCATTGGGAAAGCCTTCGCTCGAAAGCAGCTTCTGGATGTCGTCTTCGGACAGTCTGCGGCCGCGCTCAAATGTATCAATCGTCTCATCCGCCGCAGCCTCGTCTGATGGTTCAAACCGCACGACGAAATGTCGAGGCAGTCCGACGCCGACAACGTGCAGATCCACGCGTTTTGCAAGCTCGATGTACAAAACAGCCAGCGTGATGGGAAGGCCTTCACGATCATCAATGACTTCATTCAGGTAGCTGTTGGATCGTGCATAATATTCGAACTGGCTGCCGCGAACTCCCAGATCTTCAAACAGATATTTGTCGAGTGCCGCAAGTCGTTGTGCTTCCGTCGGATTCTCCGGAAATGAGGCCTTCAGTTCATTCGCCATCTCGTCGATGCGAGCTGCGTATCCTTCCACATCCACGTCCGGATTGTCCATATGAGCCAGCAGCAAAGCGGCTCGCAGCAGATCGGGCGACTTGCCATTGGCATCTGGAATCATCGATGGGACCACAGGAACGTTGGGATCAATATCGTCGATGTCGGTCGGGATCAGCAGAGCCGCAGCCAGTCGTATGCGAGTCGCCGTGTCGTGCACGTCTCGCGACAATTGGCGCAACTGTTTGGCTCGCAGCTCCAGCAACTGCGCTTCGCCATTCAGCATCTCGGCCGCCGATTCACCCAGCGGCAGCAGCTTCGCAACCGCTCGATCATTGGCCGGAAAATTCGGATTGATCTCCTGAGCACTCTGCGCGATCTGTTCGCGAGCTGCGGCATCCAGTGAAGACGGCAGCAACGACGCTCCCGTTTCGAACCGCCGAAACTCAGCCTCCGTTCCGCGAAACGCAGCGAGTCCCACTGTCCCTTCCGTAAACGCTGAATCACGTGATTCGAGAACCTTTGTACCGTTTACATAGCATTCAAAAAAGTCGGCATGGACTCGAACAGTCAGCGTATTCCAGTCTCCGCGCTTGTACGCTTTGTGCGGTTCGTCATGCAGGATCGTCCATGAATTTACATCCGCGCCATCGAATCGAGTGAGGCGAAGATTTCCACCGCTGGGATAAAATCCATAATGCCGATCATCACCATCGGAATGAAAGACCAGCCCTGCCGCGCCCTGTTCGTCTTTTAATTTGACGATGACCTGCAGATCGAACGGAGCTCTAGGCAGCTCCCGATTCCGCAGGCACAGAGTTCTCCCGCCAAACGAAGTGCCTTGTCCGTTCACGGTGATCCGCCCGGCCCTCTGCCTCCAGTTGGCCCCAAACACGGTCGTCCACTGCCGGCTGTCCAACGCTCCGATAGTACGCCAGCGGGACATGGGGATTGGATTCGGATCCGCTCGCAAATCACGCAGCAGCTTAACAGGCAAAGCGAATCCGACGTCCTCGGCAACTGTCGACTTCATCGTCACGATACCGACGACATTGCCCTGGCGATCCAGCACCGGCCCGCCGCTGTTGCCCGGCTCAATGGACATCGCCAGTTGCAGCATGCGGATGCCTTCGATCTCCTGATGACCGGAAATCAGTCCGCTCGCCATGCTGTTCCGCAATCCTCGTGGATGCCCCATCGCGACAACATCTCGCCCCTGCGCTGCTTCGTCTTCATCAGACACAGGCAGTGGCGACAGGTCCTTCGCGTCGACTCGAATGATCGCCAGGTCCAGCTGATTGGAAGATGCATACACCTCCGTCACAGGCGCCGTCGAACCATTCGGCAGTTCGACGACAAAATCGCGACCGTCGCCAATCACATGTCTCGCGGTCGCAATGAGTCCACTGGCATCAATCACAAACCCGGCGCCCAGGCCGAGATCGCTGCCGGTACGATCCGTCGATCGAATGAACACCAGCGACGGACGAGCCTTCGCAGCCAGTTGCTCGTTAGTCAGCGGCTGCACAACAACCGGCTGGGCAGTTGCCGAATCAGAAGTTTCCGGCGTGGCTGCCCCCGGCGGGGCAGAGACTTCATCGGCGTGCAACCGACCGTCGTTGCCGATCAGCAGGAGACTTGTGCAGACCGCGAAGAAGTTTCTTCCCGCGATGGCCACTTGAGACGTTGTCCATGATGTTCGCATTCGCGACTCACTTCCCATTCGATCGTCCGGAGTTTTCTCAGCACATGTTAGCTGGACATCGCCATGTTTGGTGTTTCAGGTTGACCACGAATTTCTTGTCAGCATAAATGGCCGCGTGAATTTGTCCCTTCTCCCCCTCGGGGGAGAAGGTGGCCGATAGGCCGGATGAGGGGGCTTTCGTGAAGGGTAACGTGCTAAAAATTCCCCCTCACCCCAGCCCTCTCCCCCAATTTTTGCGTCCATCCCGTCATAGAAAGCCACGATCACTCTCCGAAAAAATCGGGGGAGAGGGGGCAACATGGCGCTCTCCAGCTCGCGCATGAGACCCAATTGCACGGACTTTGTAAACCGACCCGGGCGTCTCATCACGCGGTGTCTTCGACAAGACGCAGTTTATCCCACCGGCCAGCGCGGTACCGCAGACCCATCGCCAGACCTGTAAGACTGATATGTACAGTACAGCTCACCCACAGCTTCAGAATGTCCGGATGATCAGAATGGATGATCAGCCATGCCGGCAAAACCATCACCAGCCAGCTGGACAGCAGCGTAATGATCATCGGATAAACCGTATCCCCGGCGCCTCGCAGCGCCGACGAAAACACGACCGCCAGCGCATCGAAGACGGAATACACAGCCACGAACTGCAGCAGTTTGGACGCTGTCTGAACAAGCGGTTCGACATCCGCTCCCTGCCCGGTCGCGTTGACTGCAAACATAAAAAATGGGCTCAGACACAGCCGAGGCACCAAGATC
This sequence comes from Planctomycetota bacterium, assembly GCA_003669615.1. Classification (GTDB taxonomy): domain Bacteria; phylum Planctomycetota; class Planctomycetia; order Planctomycetales; family Planctomycetaceae; genus SXXK01. The sequence continues at coordinate 7,751 of QWOO01000086.1, read as the reverse complement.
AGCAGGAGCGCCGTAAGCCCCGTCCAGAGCACTCCCAGCACAACGGCGTTGCGAGTCGTCTGATGCGCGGCCGCAATCTTCCGAGCGCCGATGTGGTGTCCAACAAGTGTCTGAATGGCCGTTCCAAAGCCCAGCAGCGGGACAAAAATCAGTCCATTGATGCTGAAGGCCAGATTGGTCGCCGCCAGATCACGACTGCTTAGGTTGCCAATGATCAGCAGAAAGACAGTGAAGCCAGAATAGTCGACGAAGTAATGCAGCCCGCTGGGAACTCCGTATCGCAAAAACTTCCGCAGCAGTTCGGTATCCAGTCGCCAGTTGGACATCAGCGGCAGCGACTCTTGCCTCGCACTGCGCACCATCAGAAAAATATAGATGCACGCTTCTCCGCACCGAGCAATCACGGTGGCGATCGCAGCGCCTCGAATACCCAGCTCGGGAAACGGACCAATGCCGTAGACGAGCAAATAGTCGAGGCCGAAATTGACGAAGACTGAGACAAAGCTGATGCACATCACTACCGTTGTGCGTCGTCGACCGTTGAAAAAGCAACTGAGCGCCGTGGCGAGCAGCAGCACCGGACTGCCCACGGTCAACGTGTTAAAGTAGCGTGCTTCCAGTTCGATGATTTCCGGTGAATGACCAGTCAGCGACAGTAGCGAGCGACTGAAAGGCAGGCACGTCCACAGCAGTATGCCTGCCAGGAGTGATAGCCAGATCGCCTGCCACAGCGATGCCATCATTCGGTCCTTCCGACCGGCTCCGTCGTACTGAGAGATAAACGTGTTGGCGTACAGAATCGTGCCGAGCGGGATGCAGACGACGGTCCAGTGCAGCATGGCTGCCGGAGTTACTGCGGCCAGTGAATCTTCCGAGCACCCCGCGAGAATGATGCGGTCAGCCACATTCATCAGCGAATGCGATCCGGCGCTCAGCATCAGGGGCGCGGCGATTCGCAGCAGCTCTGGCATGCTGCCGGCTTCATCGGTTGAAGCAGGAGTCCTTTCTTGCGGCACCGACAACATAGGCTTTCATCACCGCCGCCATCCAGCGACTGAAAAGGAAACCGAACGAAGCAACGAACTTGCTGCGTCGTTCGGATATGTGATGCCCGGCTGAAACTAAACGTAAATTCGCTGACGATTCCCGGCGGCATCGCCCGGTTCACAGCCGTTTTCGCAGGCCAGTTTCTCCGCAGCGACCTGCAGCAGAGCCTTCTCATACATCCGCTCACCGGCCGGCGTCGGATAGATCGTATTCACGCAGGCCTGACACAGTGTGTGTTCCGGCAGACCCACGCAGGAGGCCAGAGACTCCACCGGAAGATAACGCAGGCTGGTCGCGCCGATCGCGTCGGCCATCGCCTGTTCTTCTGCTTCTGTAATCACATGCCCCTGCATAAAGGCAGGGGCAAACAATTCACCCACGGTCGACATGTCGATCCCGTAGAAACACGGAGCGATAATCGGCGGACAGGCAATGCGAACATGGATCTCTTTAGCTCGCCCACGATCTCTTAGCAGCGCCAGCAGTTCTTTGAGCGTGGTGGCACGAACAATGGAATCGTCCACCAGCAAAATGCGTTTGCCTTCCATCACTTCCGGAAGCGGCGTGTACTTCATGCGGACCTTGTCCGCTCGGTTGTTGCCTTCGATGAAGGTTCGCCCGATATAACGGTTGCGAATCAAACCTTCCAGGGATGGCACCTTCAGCTGAAACGCCATGCTGTCCGCGGCCGCCTTGGCCGTGTCCGGAACAGGCACCACAATCACGTCGTCAGCAATCTTGATGGTTTCCCGCTTGGCCAGTTCTTCACCGAGGCGTTTGCGAGACAGGTAAACTCCCGCGTCATCAAACGTACTGCCGGCGTTGGCAAAGTAGATCCATTCGAAGAAGCAATGAGCCTTCTTCGGGCTTTCTGCGTACTTTTCGACTCGCACGGTCTGACCGTCGACAATCACAACATGACCGGGCGGCACGTTCTTGACGCTGTCTTCGGAAAAGCCCAGGTGAGTCAGCGCCACGCTTTCGCTGGCGGCGGCAAACAGCGACCCTTCGACAGCGTAGCACAGAGGACGCATTCCCAGCGGATCGCGGGAAGCAAACATCTGACCGCGAGCGTTCAGGAAGACGATATTCCAGGAACCGTCCAGACGCTTGGATAACGTGCGGAGCAGCTCCGTGGGAGTCACATGCGCATTGAGCGACAGTTCGTGCGAAATCAGATGATGCAGAACTTCCGTGTCGGTTTCCCGAGTCAGGTGGAAGTCGGTTGTGGACAGGATCTCTTCACGCAGCTCGGTGTAGTTGGCCAGCTGACCGTTGAAGGCAAAGCTGAACCATTTAGCCCGCGCAATGTGCTGACGTTCAAATGGCTGAGCGTAGCTGGGATCGTCTGTGCCGCAGGTGGCATAGCGAACATGACCGATGGCCGCCTGGCCCGCATGATCGGCCATGAGCGACTTGTACGGGCCTTCATGGTTCATGCGAAAGACTTCGGCCACACCCCCGACGTCTTTATGAGTCTGAATGAGTTGCAGGCGTGCCGGATTGTAGCTGGAGAGCCCCGCGGCCAGCTGGCCACGGTTTTGCATGTCCAGCAGCATCCCGGGGATCAGACGCGATGTCCGATTCCGTACTGCCATTGGTTCTTCAGATGCGGGATCGACATAAGATTTGTCTTTCTTGCGCAGCTTGGGAATCAGAGGACTGAGGTCGCCAGAATTCAAATGATACACGGCGGCTACGCCGCATTCGTGTTGCAGTTCGTCCATAACCGACGAGTTCAATATTCCAGAAGGAGACTCACAAGTGTGCGAGCCGAAACGGAATCACGCCGGCCCTGCTGGTACCGCGTTTTCCTCATGATACCCACTGCTGCCTCACAAACCAATCGATTGCACACAATCATGTGCGTAACATCCCGCATCGAGAAAACCGGCTCCCGCACATCCGGCAGGACAACTTCACTCGATCCCCGCCGCGCGATTGTTGAAGTCGTGCCTTCTGCCTTATCCCATTGAGAAGTTGCGATTTTGTGACCATCCCAACCCGAAGCGTCAGCGAGGGATTGTGTTTTTTGCCTTTCGGCAGTGTTCCCCAAATCCCTCGCTGACGCTTCGGGTTATGATAAATCCCACAGTTTTGGAATGCGGTATCAGCTGAAAGAGCCATACGCCGGACTGCAAAGCACGCGGCGGATGCAGACGAACTTTCCCCGGCGTTTATGTGTCAGCTCAGAGACAATCGACGCGTGAGAAGTGCTCACGGCATGCTGTTAGCGGTCCGCAATCGGCAAATTCTGCCGTTTTTCAGTTTCTCAATCAGAATCAGTCCAACAACCACCCCGAAACAGGCTTGCATCACCAGACCATGATCGCTACTTTCCGCCGTCTCGTGAGAAACGGCATTTGGCAGACCGGGCCAAACGTGTTAATCTTCGAGCAAAAGATTCCCCTGTAGCTCAGTTGGTAGAGCAGGCGACTGTTAATCGCCTTGTCATAGGTTCGAGTCCTATCGGGGGAGCTTTATGAAAACAGCGAACTTTCGCTGCCCATCCAGTTAACAGAAAACGCCGAGAGTGTCCCTCTCGGCGTTTTTTTGTTTTCCGCCTTTTTTGCGGGCGTTTGAACGATTCCGCCCGATGCCGAAATCTCTCCGATTCGAAGTCGCCACAGAAGGCTGCGACAGGAACCATTACGGTCCCCATCGCAGCCTCAAATTGTGCCCCAAAACTCTCTGAGTCTCTGGTTAATGGCTACCGTGAAGTTAACAGCCGCGTACCTCTCGCACCCTTTTTCGTGAATTCGAACTTGCACTGCGTAGGTTAATGGTGCCGGGCCATGTGATTGGACACGCGCCCCGATGTTTCTGCCAGACGGTACGCTCGTCGCATTGCGAAGGTTGCCGTGGGTCTTCCCTTTTGAGGATCCCCCCGCATGCGCGACCACGATTCATGCTCACGCCCAACCACCGACCAGTGCATCTCGGAGATCGCCCAAATCCTGGCGATCGGCGTCTGCCGTATGCATTCCCGGGTCACGATCCTCGTGGACACCCCCGATGACGAAACTCTCAGAGAACGTTCTCCGAACTGCCTTGAGCTTTCCGATGCCCCAGGGCTCACTGTCCACAGTCGTTAACGGTTCCAGAAGACTCGTGGAGAGACCAAGAAAATGCATCTGAATATGACGAAGGAGGTGGCCGCCCTCCGGAAAATGACGGTCCAACAGCTGAAGGCGAGGTATGCCGAAGTCTTCGGTGATGAGACCCGCACCGGCAACAAAGCCTGGCTGATCAAACGCATCGCCTGGCGGCTGCAGGCCAATGCGGAAGGAGGGTTGTCAGAGCGAGCCCGCAAACGGGCACTTGAGTTGGCGAACGACTCGGACGTGCGGACCACAGCCCCGAAGCAAAGATCTCCAGACCTAAATGCGGTATCCGTCTCGACGATCGTAACAGATGCGATCAAGGCGGATCCACGGCTGCCGATACCGGGGACCGTTCTGGTGCGACAGTACAAGAACAGAACGCTGCAGGTCCGAGTACTTCAGCGCGGGTTCGAATTTGAAGGCGAGGTCTTCAAGACCCTGAGTGCCGTAGCGAGAGCCATTACCGGACAGCACTGCAATGGATACCACTTCTTTCGGCTTGGAAAGGACACGAATCAATGAGTCGCACAATATCGCGAAAAGCACCACCAGAAAGAATCTCAGTTCGATGTGCCGTCTACACTCGCAAGTCCACAGAAGAGGGGCTGGAGAAGGAATTCAATTCACTTGACGCACAGCGGGAATCGGGCGAAGCCTACATCAAAAGCCTGTTGCACGAAGGCTGGGAATGCCTCCCAGAGAAATATGATGACGGAGGATTCACAGGAGGCAATCTGGAACGTCCGGCGCTCAAACGCCTGATGAACGACATCGAAGAAGGCAAAATCGATTGTGTGGTCGTCTATAAGGTCGACCGCCTCAGCCGGAGCCTGCTGGATTTTGCCCGACTGATGGAGACGTTCGACAAACACCGCATCGCATTTGTTTCCGTCACGCAGCAATTCAATACTGCCAGCTCGATGGGCCGCCTGGTTCTGAACGTACTGCTCTCTTTCGCACAGTTCGAACGGGAAATCATCTCGGAAAGAACACGTGACAAGATCGCCGCAGCTCGCCGAAAGGGAAAATGGTCCGGAGGCATGCCGCTGCTGGGATACGATCTTGCTGCAACAGAATCGAAGCTGGTCATCAACAGCAGCGAGGCCGAGCAGGTCCGCACGATTTTTGATCTCTATCTGGAACATCAGGGATTGATATCCGTAGTCACCGAGCTCGATCGGCTCGGATGGAAAAACAAGCTATGGACGACCCGCAAGGGTGTTCTCCGAGGTGGGAAGAACTTCACCAAAACCAGTCTGTACAAGCTGCTCACGAACGTGGTTTACACCGGGAGACAGCGGTATAAGGATGAAATCCACAACGGAGAGCACGATGGAATTGTGGATCTGGAGATTTGGCAGCGTGTTCAATCGATGCTGAAGCAGAACGCACATGCTGGCGGCCCGTTTGCCAGAAACAAGTTTGGTGCCTTGCTGAAAGGGCTCCTGCACTGTGAGTCCTGCCAATCAGCGATGATACCGACATACACCTCAAAAAAAGGCGGCCGACAGTATCGGTATTACGTGTGTTCCAGCGCCCAGAAGCGAGGCTGGAACACCTGTCCTTCAAAGGCCGTTCCGGGCGCTGAAATGGAACGATTTGTGGTCGAGCAGATCCGGAGCATCGGAAAAGATCAAGAACTGATTGCGAAGACCACCCGAAAGATTCAGGAGGAATCCGCATCGGAACTTAAGGTTTGGAAAACGGAGCAGAGACAGATTGAGCAGGAGCTCACTCGCCTGCACCGGGAAATCAGCCGCATTACCGAGGCCGGCATCTCTGGATCTCCGAATGGCGACGCGGCGTCACAGCTCGCCGTCCTGCTGGAATGCGTTCGTACAGCGGAGAATCGTTCGGGGCAAATTCGCGAGCAGATCATTGCTATCGAAGATCGACAAGCAAAGCCGGGAGATGTGGCGAAGACACTCGACATCTTTCACCCTGTTTGGGACTGCCTGTCGCCACAGGAACAGACACGCATCCTTCACCTGCTGATCGAGCGAGTTGATTACCACGGTGGCACAGGCAGCCTGAAGCTCTCTTTGCTTCCAGCTGGAATTCGCCTGATGGCACATACCTTCAACGGGAGCGGACGCAGACCATGACTGAGACAGTTACCATCACAACGCAGTTTCATTTTGCCACGCGAGCCAAGGGGCAAAGAGTCGCCGTTCCGACAGATCCGGCGAAAGCTCCATCTCCCGTCGGTCGAGTGCCTCGGATTTCGCGACTCATGGCCCTGGCGATCCGCTTCGAAACGCTGCTGGCCAGCGGTGAGTTCCTCGACTACAGAGAACTGGCAATTCTCAGTCATGTCACGCGGGCTCGAATCACACAGATCATGAACCTCAATCTCCTCGCACCGGATGTTCAGGAGGAAATCCTGTTTCTGCCACGGATCATGGACGGACGAGGCGAGGTGCATTTACGTCAGCTGCAGGAAATTTCGCTGATCCCCGACTGGGGCAAGCAGCGTCGAATGTGGGCAAAACTTCTTCACCAGCATGCTTCGTAATTTGGAGCCTCGTCTGCTTGCCTCCTCGCTGTTGCGTGAATACCATACTGTTAATTGTTTAGTGAACGCGCGCGTCACGGATGGCGGGTTCGTTGGAGTTTTGGTTGTAAAAGACTGGAATTGATCACGTGATCAATGGCTGCTGAAATCAGCCTCTTTCTTTACAGCGATCAAAGGAATGCTGGAATCATGAGTAAAAGGAAACCCGATCGTTCATTTGGCCACGTCTTGCGGGAGGCCCGTGTCGCGAAGGGGTTCAGCCTGCGAAAGTTTGCACAGATGATTGGGGTCAGCCCGACGTATCTGTCACAGGTTGAACAGGAAAACGTGGATCCGCCAACTGCGGATCGCGTGCAGACGATAGCCGAACTTCTCGGTGAAAATGTGGATGAGTGGACCGCACTGGCCGGTCGTTTGACCGAGGATCTGCCAGACATCATTCGGTCATCTCCGACAGAGGTGCCGGATCTGCTGCGGGCGGTTCGAGGGCTGACGCCTGAGCAGCTGCGTACTCTGACAGCGCAGGCGGAACAATTACAGAAACAGGGAAAGAGCAGAGAGAAGTAGGCTATGAGTTCGTCAGCGAAGCTTCGATTCATGAAACCACATGAGTTTGACGAAGAGGCTGCGCTTCTGCTGGCACAGTACCAGCAGAAGTCCGGCCCCCTCAATGGCCCACCTGTCCCGGTTGATGACATCGTGGAACTGCACTTGGGACTGCGGCTCGAATTTAATGACATGCAGAAGCTCTTTGGTGTGCGCGATATCCACGGCGCACTTTGGGTGAATGAGCGACGCGTCGGTATCGACAGTCGGCTTGATCCGGAGCGGAACCCTTCCATGCTCGGTCGGTATCGCTTCACCCTCGCGCACGAAGCGGGCCACTGGCAACTCCATCGACACCTGTTTAAGCGGTGGGCAAATCAGCTTTCGCTGTTACCTGAAGACGCGGAACGCCCGGAATACATCTGCCGCTCCAGCGACAATGATCCGCTGGAATTTCAGGCCAACAGTTTTGCTTCCTGTCTGCTGATGCCGAAGCACATGGTCCTGCAGGCTTGGCAGGCGGCTCATGGGAGCCTCGA
>QWOO01000072.1 GCA_003669615.1 Planctomycetota bacterium | reverse complement strand
GGAACACAACAGTGGAGCTGGTAAGAAAAATTACGCGGGATGTCAGAACAGTTTCGAGAAGCCTATTGATACGGACGGTGACGGCCTGTTGTATCTGAACAGTTCCGAATCGCTGGACGGTGTACCCGACGGATCCGCGTCCACTCTGCTGGTTGGAGAAAAAATAAACACTCTTGCCAGCGGACTCTGGCTTTTTGGAGATCGAGACACTTTACGTAACGGCGGTCCGTTGCAGAACAATTCCTCCAGGCAACTGAACTCGACCGGCCTCGTGGGCGACTACTCTTCGCTGACCGAAGAAGAACGTCAGCAGAAGATTTTGCTTCGCCGTCAGGCTGTCGGAACGTTCGGAAGTCACCATGGCTTCCAGGTAGGATTTGCCTTTGCCGACGGCAGTGTCAAGTTCCTGAGCCGGAACATTTCCGCCAAAGTCTTTGCTGAACTGATCAATCGGAAAGACTGCCTGTCATCCGAAGTCCAGCCGAACACCGCAGAATTTTGAGACTGCCACGGCGTCCGCGTTTGGAGGTCGCGTGCTTGCGACTACCCCAACCCGACGCGTCGGGTTGGGATAAATCCCCCCTGTATTTGCGTTCTATCAATCAACCGCTGGCTCAAATTGCGCAACTTCAAAACGTGTGCGACCGGCAAACTGTCTCCAATCGTGTTCAAACTCCAGAATTCTGAGCCTTGCTGCTGCCCAGTGACTCGCACACGGGAACACAGTGTCTACGATTTCCCGTGGTGTGAATTCTGGGTTACGGCGATTTTCATTACGGAGTGGAGAACCGATGGACGGAGAATTTATTCTGGCTCTGGTTTCACGCTGGATTCACGTGGGAACAGTGATCGTGCTTGTCGGCGGCACGTGCTTTATGAAATTCGTTGCAGGCCCTGTTTTAAAAGGGCAGGCTCCGGAAATCATGGACGCAATGCGTGGCCGCTGGAAAAAATTCATCCACGGTGGAATCGCTTTGCTGCTGATCTCGGGGTTCTACAACTATTTCAAAGCGATGCCGAATCACAAAGGTGATGGCCTGTATCACGCACTGATCGGAACCAAGATCATTCTTGCGTTCGTAGTCTTCTTCTTCGCATCCGTTCTTGTCGGACGTTCGAAGGGAACTCAGAAGTTTCGCGACAACTCCGGCAAATGGATGGCGGTCGTTCTTGTGTTGTCTGCTCTGATTGTCGCCATGAGCGGAGCAGCGAAGGTTCGCGGTATTCCTGCACCAAAGGCGACAGAGAACGTTCCAGCGGTGAACGTTCCAGCGGACATTGCACCGGTTGCGGAGTAAGCGACGATGGATCTCGTTCCGCCATCAGTCCCGGAAGAAATTCGCGTTGCTCTCAAGGATTACACCACAATCACGGTGCTGCCTGTGCAGTGGGGCGATCAGGACGCGTTTGGCCATGTGAACAATGTGGTTTACTTTCGCTGGTTCGAATCGGCTCGAATCGATTTGCTGCACGAGTTCCCAACGTCGGTGACTATGTCCGGTTCCGGACTGGGGCCAATTCTGGCTTCCATCAAATGCGACTATCGCAAGCAGCTGCGTTTTCCAGATACGGTTTACATCGGCTCCCGAATGACGCGAGTTGGTCGCTCCAGTGCAGACATCGGGCATTTCGTAATCAGCCATCAGCAGGGACAGCTGGTGGCCGAAGGCAGCTCGGTCATCGTCATATTTGACTACACCGCTCAACGAGTGACCCGCATCCCGGAAGACCTGCGAACGCTTTTTGAAGATTCCATGAAGACCGTCTGATGTTTCATCCATTCATCTTTTCGCAAATGCAACAAAGCGTAATCTGAGCCCGGGACAGCGGAGAACCCTGCAGGATTCAACCGGTTCTGCTTGCACAGTCGCGTGATAACGAGTGCAATCCGTCCCACTGGGCGATCGGAAAGCTTCTTTGTGCGGCTTCCGACACAGATAAAGCCAACAGTCTCTGTGGAAAACCGTACTGCTGGGTAGTTTCCTGTGTTGAGCTAAGCTTTACTGGCGATGTTGTCCGCCGAGGCTTCGTCCGGTTGTTTCAGAATGCCTTAAAGCCCCCTTTTGGAACTCAGGCTCTCTCGATGATTGAAACGCGAAATCTGACCAAGCGATACGGCAATCTGATTGCAGCAAATGATATCACTCTGAAGCTCTCTGAAGGCGACGTGTTTGGATTTATCGGACCCAACGGATCCGGTAAAACAACCACCATGCGCATGATCGCCACGCTGCTCAATCCCGATCATGGCGAAGCGTACGTCTGCGGAAAATCGATTTACACGGACCAGGAAGAGATTCGCCGGCTCGTCGGTTTCATGCCCGACTTCTTTGGCGTCTATGATGACATGACCGTCATCGAATATCTCGAATTCTTTGCGGCCGCCTATCGCATCAACGGACCCAGCCGTCGCAAAGTGTGCGAACAAAAGCTTGAGCTGGTGGACATGGCGTTCAAGCGTGACGCGATGGTTAACGAATTGTCACGCGGACAGACGCAACGCATCGGGCTCGCACGCACGCTGCTGCATGAGCCGCAGGTTCTGCTCCTTGACGAACCCGCAAGCGGACTCGACCCACGCGCTCGGATTGAGATCCGCAATCTTCTGAAGCGGCTGGGGGAAATGAAGAAAACCGTCATCGTCAGCAGTCACATTCTGCCGGAACTGGCCGATGTCTGTACTCGTGTCGGTATGATCGAAAAAGGGCACATGATCGTCGACGGCAACGTCGCCGAAGTCATGCGCAAAGCGCGTCAGCGAATCATGCTCAATATCCGAGTCAAAGATCGCACAGATGCGGCCGCAAAACTGTTCGAGCAGCTGGATGTGGTAGAAGTGGTCAACATCACGAAGGACGCGATGCTGGAAGTCACCATGAAGCCAACCGTGGAAGACTACAGTTCGCTGCCAACAGCTCTCGTTGAAGCCGGATTCGCAATCACTCTGTTCCGCGAAGAAGAAGTGAATCTCGAAACGGCCTTCCTGCAACTCACCAAGGGCCTCGTGCAGTAGTCGTATTGACTCGGCGGAGCCTTGAAATCATTCCCGGATTTCAAGGTTCACCGAGATCAGCTCGGCCATTTCACCCGACTCCATCGGCGACAGCAGCACATTCAGTTCATTGAACGGTTTGAGCGCCCCGGATACATCAAAACGCTGGGAATAGGTTGCCGTCTCCGGTGGCACGCCAGGCTCATCCACGCCGTTCTGTGAGTCTTCGGAAACTAACCGGCCATTCAGTCGAACCTGAATGACAGGGCGACTGACTTCCATCGCAACGCAGATTGTTGTCTTCTCTGAAATGCCGGTCGGACAATGAAAACGGCGCACTAAAGAAATCGGCAGGCAGCCGTGATCCTTGACGAATTGGAAAGGCAGCTGGCAGGTCTGCCTCTTTGATCGGGTTTGAGCCTCTGTCAAATCAAAGCACTCTCCGCTGGAGTCGACCGGGCTCCATTCCCACGGCCCGGCGAGTCGAATCTTGTGAACACTCATCGAACGATCATTCGGTGGTAAAACTACGGATTGGTCTTTGGCGGAACAGCGGCCGCAGCAGCTGGTGGCGTGACCGGAGAACTGGCCAGAATGGTCAGCGTCTTGTCCGGAGCCAGCGAAAAGATCGTTCGAATATGAGGATCCGCAATCAACAAATTTGCCCCGCTGCGGCATAGTCCGACGGGGCGGTCGAGCGGAGCACCGCTGACAAATTTCTCAGACTTCCCGTCAGTGGTGATCTTCCAGACGGCATGTTCGTAGTTGTCTGTGACGAACATGGTTCCATCGTCCAGGCGAACGATGTTGTGCGGCAGATTGAAGGGATGATCCTTGATGAATGGTTCAATCTTTCCGTCCGGCGCGACCTTCTGAATCTGACCGTCTTTGCTGGATGTTGAAAGAACCCAGAGGTTGCCTTCCGTATCAAGCGTGAGTCCTCGAGGGGAATTGATCACGGCGAACTCCGTCGGCATCGCCGCACCTTCCGCCGGCATCTTCCAGATTCGATGCAACTCCAGATCGGCCGTGTAGATGGTGCCGTCCGGCGCGACGGCAAGCGACATCGGAATTCCGATCCAGCCTTTGGTCAGCGGTTGAGGCTGGCCGGCATCATCAAAGCGAAAGACTTCGCGCGTGGAGGAATCACCAGCCAGCAGCTTTCCCTGATGGTCGATGGCCAAACATCGCACCGCATTCAACGGCGTGCGAAACTTTTTTGAACCTTGAAAGAAAACCGATTTCTGGCCGTTTTCGACCTTCCAGATTCCAGGCAGGTTTCGGTCTGCGACGTACACAATTCCGTCCGCAGTGGCCGTCACAGCCAGCGGATAATTGAACTCCGTCGCAGCAGGAGCAGCCTCCTGAGCAACACTCACACTGCTGGCAGCCAATATCAGACAAAAGAAAAATCGCATCACAATGCCGCTCCAGGCAAACTCAATCTGAATAAAAACTGTCCGCCATTTCCCAATTTAATGTTGGCGAGCGATAGTTTCGCAAACCTCAGAAGCTTTCACAACGCCGTGCAGCGCTGGAGTGCTGAAACATGTCTGAATCAGCTTCGCCCCGACGTCCGGGAGTTTGGAAAATGGAAGACCTCTCGGGAATCCAAAATTCCGCCATTCGCCAATGATGCCATTCCTTAGGATGCGCGACTGTGCCAGAATCCCGCCCGCGCAGGTCGAATGTTCGACCTTTCGACCGGCTAAAGACGCGGAAATCGCCCGATTGAATCACAGTCATGCGGTAAAGACGGCCCCTGCATGAGCAAAATCTGATAAATCGCCTGCATCGTGAAAATCAGGGCTCGGTGTGCAATTGGTTACCGCTAAACTTCCAGATTCCCTCTGTTGACGTCTCTTCTTTTCTGTTTGTTCATCCCATGAAACGCATTCTCCTGAAGTCCAAGATCCACCGCGCCACAGTGACCGACGCCAGCCTGCACTACGAAGGCAGTGTGACGATCGATCCGCTGCTGATGGAAGCGACCGATATCGTGGAATGGGAACAGGTCGACGTCTACGACATCAACAATGGCAATCGGCTGACTACGTACGCCATCAGTGGCAAGCCTGGATCCGGAGTGATCTGCCTGAACGGTGCCGCCGCGCGACTCGTGCATATCGGTGATCTCGTCATCATTTGCAGCTACGCCCAGTACACGGAAGACGAACGCCGTCGCCACGATCCTAAGATCGTGCTGGTCGATGGCCACAACAAGATCGTCCGCCCCTGCGACAGCTGACAATCCTGCTTGCTCAGTTGATACGCAGCGCTCGTTCACAGCTGCGCATACGCTGCGTTCATCGAAATCGAACGCTGCACTTTCTCATCGTATCTCTGCAAACTGACTGGTGCTCAGCGGCCTTCTCGCACACTGGTATTCCCCAACAAGCGTCAGAGCACTCGACTCCATCCGTCACGCTCCGCCGCAACAGCGTTCTAAAAATTCTTTGAAGAACCCCATTGACGATAAATGTAGCCAAGGCTACATTTCAGTGCCGCGGGATATTTTTAAGAGACGCGCAGTGTGCATTTCTATTCGATGACCGCAGCGGCGGCAGGGGGATTGGCCATGGGGATCCATCGCAGAGTGCATGCAGGAACGACCGAGAGAGCGGGACGCAGTCGCGCGTTCACCCTGATTGAACTGCTCGTCGTTATTGCCATTATCGCGATTCTGATTTCGCTGCTGTTGCCCGCCGTTCAGCAGGCTCGAGAAGCCGCACGTCGGACGCAGTGTCGCAATCATCTGAAGCAACTGGGTTTGGCTCTCCACAATTATCACGACGCCCACAATGTGTTTCCGCCGGCATATCTGGGAAGCCCCACAGCGTCGGGAACGGCCTTTGGAGTGACGTTCCCTGACGACAATCGCAACGGTCCGTCGGGCTTTGGCTGGGGCCTGATGATCCTGCCATTTCTCGAACAGAGTGCTCTGTATCAGCAGTTTGATGCATCGCTGCCGTTGTGGAGCCCTTCGCATGTGACGCCACTGAAAACACGTCTGCCTGCGTTTTTATGTCCCAGTGCCGTGGGAGGTGACAGTGGTTTTGATTTGAGACGGTACACATCCGGCAACAACGAATCACCTGGCAACCCGCAGTCCTATTCTCCGTCAATTTTCCTGGGTCACTCGCACTATGTCACGATGGCGGGAACCCAGGGCCCGTGGGCTCGACCGGCTGCATACGCTGTGGATTTCTCTGTTCCCGAACCCATTCCCGGCTTCGGATCGGCGACGATTGACGGGGTCTTCTATCGCAACAGCAGGATTCGATTTGCCGACATCACCGACGGAACTTCCAACACAGTTTTTCTCGGCGAACATACCTCACGACTCAGCGACAAAACCTGGACTGGCGTTGTGCCGTTTGGGGTCACATGTCGCAAACGAAACGGCGCGCTGACAGATGACTGCGACAGCGGCGGAGCACTCGTCCAGGCTCACAGCGGTCCCGATCGTCACGATCATCCGGAAGTCATCATTCATCAGCCCAATCATCCGGCGCAACACGCGGATCAGCTGGAATCTGATCATCTGTCGGGTTGTCATTGCCTGCTGGGAGATAGTTCTGTCCGCTTCATTTCGCAATACTCAGACGGCTTCGTCTGGGCAGCCTCATGCACTCGGAGCGGCGGGGAAGTCACAGGAGAAGTTTGATGCCCACTGTTTCGTTCTTCCTGCCCGTGGCTCGAATGCAGACCTCTCTGTTCGCGTGGCTGCTGTTTGCGATGATCTGCGGTTGCACTCAGCCGGCTCCTCTGGAATCCCCGGAGGCCCATTCGTCAGCCGATGCACTTTACACGGCGATTACTTCGCGACGTCAGGATTTGATGAGTGAAGTGGAGACACGCTTGATATCGCTGAACAAATCGGGCAAGTTGTCGGAAACCGCGTTGAACGAGTTGACTGAAATCATCAGCATCGCGAAAGCAGAAAAATGGCAGAACGCCGCCGAACGACTGGACACGTTTATCCGCAATCAACCACCGCATGATCATGCGCATTGAAGATGCGATGCCGCTGATTGTCGAACGCTTAATCCAGCACGTCGTTCAGAATTCGCATGACGCGGCGTGTGTTGGTCTGCTTCAATGGAACCAGAGTGACACCTCGTGCGCGATTGGTGGCGGCTGATTCATCCAGTTGAGTGACCAGTTCGGATAGTTCATCAATCAGATTCTGCGGCGCTTTGATCACCAGCGAATTTGTTTCTGACTGAACCTCAATCGTGAGCAGCGGTGCCGACGAAGCCGCGTTAATCTGACGGAGCACGTTCGCGACAGACGAATCAATCCCGGCCGGAATCTCAATGGCTCGTCGAGTTCCCCCGGCGGTCATCTCTGTCCGATAGATCCCCTTGATCACCGACTCCAGTTTTTCCGCATCGGCGTGCTTCACCGGAATGACCTGCGTTTTAAAGATGCGTCCCGAGTCCGGCAATTTTTCCGTGTCCAGAATTTCCAGAAGCTGTTCAATCCGGTCTCGATCGGACCGTCCACCGTACACAATCAGAGCATTCATGCGAGCCTCAGGCACAATGACGACTGACCCAAAGGCCAGCATCCCGGCTCGACTTTCGTAGATCGACTCCAGTGTTTCCGCAACCTCTTCAGCGCCCGCATTTCGCAGCTGGTACACCGAGAAATCTCGGTTGCGGCTGGCGATCGCTCCTGGAGCTCGCGACGTTGTGGCTCGCAGTATCGATTCCAGTTGATCGAGCGCATCCACATCATCGGATGCAATCGTGATGTGATCAGCGCCAGGAATAATGACAATATCAGCAGGCAACTTATCCGCCTGTGCCAATGCAGCGGCCGTTGCTTCCGCCGCGCCTGCTGGCGAATCGATGACTGCTTGTGGCGCCGCCGATTTGTCCTCGGGGCTGACAGGTTCATCAACATGCAGGCTTTCCGCGGGTACCGAAAACTGCCCGGCCTTCGACGCATCTGGTACGGCACGCTCGTCTGGAACAGCAGGCCCCTGCGGACTTTGCGGATCCACCGGGGTAACTTCCGCACCAGGTCGTAAAACCCGAATAGGATTATTGCGGACTCGTGGCCACAGGTCCTGAATCTTTTTCAGAGTCGGTTCAACATCGCCCTGGATCGGGATGACTCGCAGGTTTCGATTGCCTTCCCCGATTGTTGTTCCGGTCGCAGGCAAGCCCGTTTCACCCATCTTGATAAGCAGCGTGCGAATATCCTGCAGCTGCTTTTTGGATCCTCGTACCAGCAACTGCTGAGAATCTTCGTCGGCCTGAATCACCGGATAGGAGTCGTCCTTTGTAAAGCTGTCGCCGTAAAGCCCTTCGATGGCGTTCTGCGCGGCAGAAGCACTGAGCATTCGGAGCTGAATCACATCCATTTCTCGCGGGTCACTGTCCTGAAAGCGAGCGAACGCGCGAGTGACTTCCTGCTGACCGGCCGGAGTTGTCGAGACGATCAGCTGTTTAGATGTCTTCTCCCATGAGACCGTTGCTGCGGGATCCACAGACCGGAGCACTCCTTCGGCCACTTCGACAGCCGTCAGCCCGTCCATGCCCTGCAATGCATAGACTTCCAGTGAGCGAGGATCGGACGAGCCTTCTGCGGGCTCCAGCTGTTCGATCAGTGCCTTGATGATGGCGTGCTGATCGGGACGAGCGACCGCGATCAGCGATCGCGTTCCCGAATCAAACGAGACTCGCACATTGTCCGATCGTCGGAACATCGCGTCGAAAACATCGACAGCATTTTCACCGTCAGCAGATCGCAGAGGATAGGCGATCGCCTGAGGAGCATTCTGAATCGGCGCGACGCTGGTCATCTGTTCGACGACTTTCGCGATGGTTTCATGCTGCGGCACGGTCGCTGTGGCAACCAGAATTTCCTGAGACACATCGGTCACAAAAGTGGCGTCGGCAAACAGGCGAGTCAGCACTTCCTGAGCTTCGTCCGCCTCAAACGGACGCAGTCGATAACTGCGCGTCTCCAGCCCTTCGGACTGCGTCGATGAGTCCAGCATCTGCTGAACCAATTCCCGCACGGCAACCATGTCTGCGGCAGGCGCACTGACAAACAGTTGACGGCCAATGCGATCGGCCGTGACCTGGGCGGATTTGGGCAGCAGCGGCTGCAAAGCCTGCTGCACAGCAAGCCCATCCATCTGCGGCTTCAGGCGAAAAATCGCCAGTTCCTGCTTCACAGCCGGTGCAGTCTGGCCGTCCAGTTCTTCAATCAAAACCCGCACAGCCTCCTGCTGTTCCTTCCGCGCCAGCACAATCAATCGTCCTGTCTTTTCATTCACGGATAAGCGAACATTGTCAAAACGTGAATACATGGACTGCAGCAGAGTCTGCACTTCTGTCGCGCTGGTGTTTTTCAACGAGTAGACCGCGGGGACAGGCCGATCGCCGTCCAGAGGATTGCCCTTCATCTGTTCGGCAATCTCACCGATCGTCGTATGCTGCTCGGCAGTTGCTGTCGCCACGATCATCTTGCGATCCGCATCCGTGACAATCTTCGCATCGGGGAAAAGAGCGGTCAGAACTTCCTGAGCCTCGTCCGCATTCGGAGCTCCGATCAGATAAGTCTTTGTGGATCGCTCGC
This sequence comes from Planctomycetota bacterium, assembly GCA_003669615.1. GTDB lineage: Bacteria > Planctomycetota > Planctomycetia > Planctomycetales > Planctomycetaceae > SXXK01. The sequence continues at coordinate 1,050 of QWOO01000072.1, read as the reverse complement.
CGCGTGCGGCAAGAGTCGCAGTGATCTGTTCCACTGCGGTTTTAATCTGCTGCTGCTTATCTGCAAACGCGCGAACAAAAAGTTGCTGACCTGCAGGATCAACCGTCAACTGAACGTCGGCATCAACGAGCGGCTGCAGGACCTGCAGTACGGAAGTCGGCGTGATTCCTTTGATCGGATACACGACCAGTTCTTTGGCGGCCGGGGTCGTTTTGGATCCCTGCAACTGCGAAAGCACCGTCTTCAATTTTTCATGATCCGCAGCAGTCGCAACAATGGCCAGCTGGTCGGCTCGCGCGCCGGCGGTGATCACTGCCCTGGGAACGGCCTGAGCCAGAACGGTGGAAGCGGACGGCCCCAGATCGGTGATGGAATACAGTTCCATCGTTCGAGTAGACTCGAATGGTTTTTCGGACGCAACCTTTTCCAGAGTCGCTGCGATTCGTTCTTCCTGATCGGCGGAGACCCATGCCATCAGCTTGTTGCCTTCGGCGGTAGCAACAAACGTAACATCGGCAAAAGTAGTCGCCAGCAACGTTCGAGCTTCTGTGGCACCAATGTTGGAGACATCAAAAAACTTCAGATCGCGCTGCAGAACACCGGCACCTTCGGCTAACTGTTCCAGAGTTTTCGTGACGGATTCATGTTCTACGGCCGTAGCCACGATCGCCAACTGGTCAGGCCGAGCACCTGCGCTGATTTTTGCACCGGGAACGGCAGCCGCCAGAACGGTGGAAGCGGACGGCCCCAGATCGGTGATGGAATACAGTTCCATCGTTCGAGTGGACTCGAATGGCTGCTCCTTCGTCAACTGTTCCAGCGTAGCCAAAATTTGCTGATCCTGGTCGGCGGAAACCCACGCCATCACTTTCATTCCGTCCGCGGTGGCGACGAAGCTTACGTCCGTGTAGGTCGTTGTCAGCAAGGCTCGAGCATCCGCACCGCCGATGCTCGAAACGTCATAGAATTTCAGGCTTCTCTGCAAATCTGCAGCATTCATTTCCAGCTGCTGAAGTGTCGAAGCAATCGCCGCGTGATCGTCGGGAGTCG
>QWOO01000001.1 GCA_003669615.1 Planctomycetota bacterium | reverse complement strand
GTTTACGGTGTTTCACGTGGACGCAATGACGGACCGCAGTGCGTTCAATTCACGAGTCCAGTCGCTGATCGATGAGATCCATGCGGCACCTGCGGCGGAAGGAATCGAATCCGTCCTGTTGCCTGGTGAGCGAGAATGGAAGAACGCCGCAGCCGCACAGGTTCATGGCATCCCACTTCCCCCTGACGTTCGCATGAAGCTCCGCGAAGCCGCCGAGCTGACCGGTCTGCCGATTCCGAATTTTGCCACCACGTAAGGCGGCCACATTTTGAACCTGCGCACGCTTGAAAAGGGGGCGAAGCGGCGGGCAGCGAGGGCGCACGATCGCTCGCTGGTGGTCCGCTGTGTACTATAGGAAGTGCCGGCCCACAGATGTCTGCCGGTAGATCTTTTAAGTTCCTGCTGATATGGATCAACGATGCTGGACCGCGATCAATGCTGTTGGCCAATTGCGAGGCCCACACGAATACGTCACATGAGTCTGGTCGCACGCGCCCTGTGTGGATTCCTGTCGTGGATGGCAATGAGCCAATGTCGAGCGGACGATCTCTCCGCTGCTCAGGACATCATCCGAACGCACTGCTGGAAATGTCACGATGCGGAGACGAAAGAAGGCGGACTGAGTCTTGCCGATCTGTCGACGGATTTGAATGATTCGACCATTCGGCAACAGTGGATTTCCATTTTCGATCGTGTCGATCGACAGGAAATGCCGCCCAAAGGTGACGAACTTCCGGTGGCTGCCCGTGAATCGCTGCTGAAGATACTGGAACCTGTTCTGCATGAGGCCGACCTGAGCGATGTGCGAGCGCGGGGTCGTGGGTCGATGCGGCGGCTGAATCGTGATGAGTTCGAACAGAACCTGCGCGATGTTCTGAAGCTTCCGGATCTGAGTATTCGCGACATGTTGCCGGAAGATCGAACCGGCCATCATTTCAATAAGACGTCTGTCATGCTGGATGTGTCGCGAGTCCAGCTGGCTGCATTTTTGGATGCATCTGAATCGGCATTGCATCAGGCTATGGCGAGCGGAATTTCGCCGCCGCCGTCATCGTCTTATCGAGCGATGGCGACTCAGATGTTCCCGGAAGCCGAAACGTTTGGAAACAAAGAAGCGATGTTCTACGCGCGAGACGGAAAGATGCTGCCGTTGAACGGTGGGCAGCTGGCCGAGCTTCGTCAGAGTAGCCAGCATGATCCTGCGGTTGAAATGGCTTTGTTCCGTTCTGCGCACTGGCCCTACTACGGTTATCCATACGGTTTTCTGGCCAGACTTCCCGGTCGCTACAAAGTTCGCTTTTCTGCGAGGTCGGTGGTACAGCTGGCGGACTATGTTCTGCAGCCAGGAGTTAAACCTGTGCCGATGACCTTTCGAGCTCGCAAGCCATCCGGGCCTGATGTGTCCGGAGACGTGCGAGCCACGGGCGGACTGATGGATATCCTTCCCGAAACAGCGATGTATGAGACAACTATTCTGCTGAAGCCCAATGAGACTTTCGAATACAGTCTACTGGGTCTGCCGGTTCCATTGGCGCGCAACGTCAACAATGGGCCGCCCGAGTATCGCTATCCTCCACTTTTGGAAGGTGGTCAGCCGGGAATTGCGTTTCAATGGATTGAAGTTGATGGCCCGATTGCCCCCGAATCATGGCCGCCGCCGTCTCATAAGGTGTTGTTTGATGAACTGGCGATTCAGGCAGATGATGGATCAGGACTGCCTATTGGGGTTGTGTCGGAAAATGCTGTTGAAGACAGCCACAGGCTGCTGCGTCGTTTCATTGACGGAGCCTCGCGCAGGCCGTTGTCGGACGACGAGATGCAGCCCTTTCTGCAGCTTGTCGAGAGGCGTTTGAAGCAGGGCGATACCTTCACGCTGGCCATGTTGGCCGGATACAGCGCATATCTTTGTTCGGAACATTTTTTGTTTCTGGGCGAACCCCGCGAAAACGATTCATTCAACGTCGCAGCTCGATTGTCACATTTTCTGACGAATTCGAAACCCGATGAAATTCTGATGGCAAAGGCACGTGCCGGAATGCTGCAAAGCCCGGCCGTGCTTCAGGAAGAAACCAATCGCCTGATTGCGGGAGATCACTTTGCTGAATTCGCAGACAACTTCACCGACTATTGGCTGAATCTACGGGCTGTGTTTCGTGATGAACCGGATGTTCGTCTTTATCCGGAATACCGATTTGACAATTATCTTGTCGAATCGATGGAGCGTGAAACACGAGCCTATTTCACTGCGATGGTTCGCGACAATTTGCCGGCATCTTCCATCATCGACTCTCGATTCGCATTTGTGAACGACCGCCTGGCGGAGCATTATGGGCTCGCGGCCGTCACGGGTTCGGCCATGCGTCGCGTCGAGTTGCCAGCAGAAAGTCCGTACGGTGGCCTGCTGACTCAGGGCGCGATTTTGAAAGTCACGGCCAATGGGACGACGACATCTCCGGTCGTGCGAGGTGCGTGGGTCATGGATCGTCTGATCGGCAATCCTCCCCCTGCCCCGCCCGCAAGCGTTCCGGCTGTCGAGCCTGATATCCGCGGAGCCTCCACCATTCGCGAACTACTCGCCCTGCATACGAAATCAGAATCCTGTGCCGCCTGTCACGCGAGGTTTGATCCGGTCGGTTTAGCGTTAGAGAGTTTCGATGTCCTCGGTTCCTATCGCGATCGTTATCGCGGCCTTGCGGCATCAGATGTGGTCACGGGCGATGTTGTGATGGGAATTGATCGGGCGGGTCATGATTTTTCCTATCTGCAGACTGCAACGGTGAATTCCGGTGGCAAGCTGATCAATGGCGACGAGTTTGCGGACATCCGAGATCTTCGCAAACTGCTCCTCGAAGATTCTCGCCAGCTGGCTCGCAATCTGTTGCATCAGTTTACAGTCTACAGCACAGGAACGCCGGTAAGATTTTCGGATCGGCGCGAGATCGAATTGCTTCTGGATCAGTGTGCTTCAAGTGGCTACGGTGTCCGTGATTTGATTCAGACCCTGATTCAGAGTCGGATTTTTCTTGGTGAGCAGAAACATGAATAGCGTTCGGGAACTTCTAACTGGGTGTTGCATTTCTCTGCGTCTCTCATGAAGCATGAGCAGTGATTCGCCAGGTATTCGACTGGTCACTGCGGTGCAAAAACGGAAGAGTGATTTTGCCGGCGATACAACTTCAGCGTTCCCTGCTTTTCATTGCAGTTGGTTTGTCGGTGGTCGATATTTTGAAAGAATGATTCATGAGTTCGCCGCACAATTCTATTCCGTCACGTTTTGTCGGTCGCCGCGCTGTTTTAAGAGGCGTGGGCGTATCCCTGGCGCTGCCTTTGCTGAACAGTTTGTCGTCTGTTCGGGGAGCGGCGGCTGAATCTGCAGTCCCGAACAGGATGCTGCTGATCTCAAACAACCTTGGGGTTCTGCCGAAACAGTTCTTTCCGAAAGCAGCGGGAAAAGGATATGAGCTTTCTCCTTATCTGACGGTACTGGAGGGCTTTCAAAACGACTTTACAGTCTTCAGTGGACTTTCTCATCCGGCGGTCAACGGAGGACACAGCACAGAAAACTGTTTCCTTACAGCAGCGCGCGGGCCGACTCGAAGTGGCTTCCGAAACAGCATTTCGCTGGATCAGCTGGCTGCCGAACGCATGGGACCTGTGACTCGGTTTCCGACGTTAAATCTCGGAGTCAATATCGACAAGGCCAATCGCAGTCTGGCATGGACGCGCGATGGCATGTTAATACCCGCGGAAGATCGACCGTCGGAGCTGTTCAGGAAGATGTTTGTGCAGGGCAATCCGCAGGAGACGGCTCGCCAGCTGCATCGGCTGGAGGAACGCGGCAGCATTCTGGATGCGATTCTGGAAGACGCGAATCGTCTGCGTCGCCGATCAGGATCAGAGGACCGTGAGCGGATCGACCAGTACTTTACATCAATTCGTGACGTTGAAGGACAACTGCAGGCGGCACGCGAATGGGAAACGCGTCCGAGACCTGCCACGAATCATGCGGCGCCGGACGACATTGAAGATGTGAAACAATTTATTCCCCGATTCGGCTTAATGCTGTCGATGGCTCAACTGGCATTCGAATCGGATTCAACTCGGATTGTCACGTTGATGGTCGATGCTTTCGCCACACCGGTGTTTCAGCTTAACGAGCATCATCAGACGACTGATGGATACCATAATCTTAGTCATCATGGACAAGCAGAAGAAAAGCTGAGGCAGCTTGAAGAAGTGGACCTTCAGCAGATGGCTCTGCTGAAAAATCTTCTCACAACTTTGTCAGAAAAACGCGAGCAAGGTCAGCGACTGCTGGATCACACGATGGTTTTCTATGGCAGCAACATGGGAGATTCGAACACGCATGACAACACGAATTTGCCTGTCATGCTGGCTGGCGGCGGATTTCAGCATGGACAGCATCTTGCGTTCTCCAGCGAGAACAATACTCCGCTGAGCAACCTGTTCGTATCAATGTTGCAAAAACTTGGTATTGAAAACGATCAGTTTGGCAGCAGCACTGGATCATTGACAGGTTTGGAAGCCGCCTGAGAAATTGCGGTTGACCGTGCTGCATTCCATCGGAAGTTGCATGCCCGCAAAATTCACACGCTGTTTGCAAAAGGGTGAGTTGGAGCAACGGGTCGGATTCGTGAATCCCCGATAACGGATTCGTGCATTGGTTCCGTGGCAATACTTGCCGGCTTCGAGACGGCCACTTCAAACAACAGAATTCATCATGGACGGTTCCGGCTGTGTCATCGGTTTCACGTTAACGATCGTGCATTTCGGATTGCGTCCAAATTGATATGTGATACCTCGCCAGGTCAGCTTGCGAATAAAGAAGGTGTTGATCGTGGATGCAAGGTTCAACTGATTGGGCATCATTAGTGCGACGGGCAGCAGTGCCCATTGAGCCGTGCTGATCGCAGGCACGTTCTCACCTCGAGCATTGAGAATGCGTTTTACGTTCTGGTGGCCAACTGGTATGGCGGCCACCATTGTTGACAGCAGGACAAAATAGGCAGCGGTAATTCCGCCCCAGTATGGCAGCCACGGCATGCACATCGGTACCAACGACAGCAGCAGAGATAAGTTCAGCGGAAACATGTGCAGCAGAATCCACAGCCATCGTGAGTTGTCAATGCGAACCGTGAAGAGCTGGCGTGTTGCAAACTGATAGTAGTGCTTTAGTGAAATGGATTCTCGATTCAGCAGGATGGCCGATGCAATCAGGCGAGTTCGGCGGCCTGAGGCTCGCACGAAGCTGGCCACGGTCGAATCTTCAATGAACGATGCCGCCAGCAGTTCTCTGAGTTCAGGATTTCGAAAATCGTCAGCTCTCGCGGCCATGCAGCCACCCCAGAGAACGCCGACAATATTCATGGCAGGGACCGCAAAACCATTCCACAGCATTCGTGTCAGGCCGGAAAGGCTGGCCTCGGGCGGAAGATACCAACGATTGCCGGAGACAGCACCGATCGCCGGATCGCGCAGCCCGTCTGCCAGCTCCTGGAGAGCCGTTCGATGCAGCAGTGAGTCGCCATCGATCCACGCCACGATTTGGCAATCCTGCGGCAGAGATTCAGTCGCCTGGAGCAGCCCACTGACTTTGCCGCTGCAGTGTGGCAGGCGATTCTTCAGGATCATCAGTTCCGCGCGAGAGTCATTGCGTGTTTCAAGAATGGTGCGGACAACGGACAGGGAAGGGTCATCAGCAGAATCGACAACGATGCGAATAGTGAGTTGTGGATAGCTGGAATCCAACAAGCGACGCACGCAGTCTGACAGAAACGGATCAGCGCCTCGCAGGCAAAGAATAGCGACGGCGGGAGGGTAGTCGTTAAGACCATCAGGAGGTTGAGTGGCGCAACGAAGAGTCTGCAGGTACTTCCAGAGAATGACAATCTGAATCAGCGACAGCAACAACAGCCATGCGATTAACAATGGGCCGATGAAGGACATAAATTACCTGAGACTTAAGACGTATTTCTATCCGCGCATCAGTGTGTGGGGCAATTTCGCCTTTGGGTGGGATCTCGTGATGCTGCTGCCTGCAATGGCAATGATGAAGAATACCTTATCCGGATTCCAGTAGTCAGTATCGTTCCGCACCCCTGAAACCCAAAATAAAGTTTTCCGGGGCCTCTTGAGTCTGTCTTTACCGTTTGCGCGTCTGAACGTAACGTAAACAGTCTGTGTTCAGCGGAATTCTCAAGCGTGCGATCCATCGTCTGGGGCGATCTTGCCTTGTGAGTGGCCATGAGTATAGTATTGGCTCGATGATCAAATATTCCGTTCCATGTCAATTGCCTTGGGTTCTCGCATCGTGGTTGAGTGCCCATTTTCTGAGGTCGCTTCAACTTCTGCGTGGTGACAACAGGATTTATTCCTGCTTGGCGGCATTCGCCCGATGAACGTGTCGATCCCACCTGACGTTCCTTGAAGACTTTGGGGCGCGTCGGAGCACGCAGATCGCAAAAAGCAGCTTCTGGAAGGTAAATCCGGTTGCCTGGTGATTCTCGATCGGATTTCCACAGCTTGACCTGAGTTTGAGGCAATTCCTATACTCCGCGGTTTGATAGCTTGGCGTCTCGAAGTTTTTCAGCAAGAAAGTCCCCCGACGATGTCGGATCGACACTACGTACACCACGAAGATGAAGTTGCTTTGGCAAAGATTCTGAAAGAGTCGAAGCCGTGGATTGAGCGATTCGGTACGACTCTGATTTACGGGCTCGCGGCCGTTCTCGCGATTGCTGCGGTGATTGTCTATGTCGCCCGCCGTCCGCCGGCCACTGCTTCCGAATCTCAGGCGTTGATGCTTGCTGCGACTCCGGAAGACTATCAGGCTGTGGCTGATGAGGCTGCTAACACGCCGATTGGTACGGTCGCTCGAATTCGTCAGGCCGAGTTGTCGCTGCAGAATGCTGTGAACAATATGTTTACGGATCGCAAGCTGGCCATTGAAGAGCTCGACAAAGCCGCCGCCACCTACGACCGATTGTCGGAACGAAAAGATGTCGATGGCGTTCTGCGGGAACGAGTCCTCGCCGGCGTTGCACGAGTTGCGGAAACTCGATGCGACGGTACCGACGCGACAGTGAAAGCCGCCGTTGACGCATGGCAGAAGCTGCTGAAGGAGTTCCCGGAATCAAAGATGTTCAAGGACATCGCCGAAGACCGAGTTAAAAAGTTGCCTGCCGAAGCGACAAAGTCGTTTTACGCATGGTTTCAGCAGCAGAAGCCAGAACCGGGCGATGATCTTCAGTTGCCTCAGGACGGACCAGGAAAAGTTCCAGCGATTCCTCACATTGATATCCCGGATCTGACAGCACCTTCAATCGCTCCTGCGAAAGTAGATGCAGCCACGCCAGCCCCAGCTGAAGGAACACCGGCACCAGCCGAAGGCACACCTGCGCCAGCTGAAGGAACGCCTGCTCCTGAAAAGTCCGGAGAATGACGTCCGAAAGTGAAACTGGTCTGGATCCAGACGACAGTGGCATCATGCCGCTGTCGCCTGAAGAGCTTGCAAATCTTGAAGAACCAATTGACATTACCGTGGAGTCGCGTGCTCACGGCTGGCGACTTGATCACTATCTCAATCGCCTCTTCCCGAATCACAGTCGTGCGCAATTACAACGGGCCATTGAAGCCGGCGGCGTGAAGCTTAACGGACTCGTTCCCAAGCCTTCTCGCAGACTGCGCGTCAACGATCGCATCTGGATTCTGCTGCCGGACGCGGAGGAATCCCATATCGAACCGGAGAATCTGCCGCTCGATGTGCTGTATGAAGATGACGCGATTATCGTTGTGAACAAGCAGGCCAATATGGTCGTGCATCCCGGCCGGGGCAATCCGCGAGGCACTCTCGCGTCCGCTCTGCAGTACCATTTTAACACGCTGAGCGATGTGGCGGGCCGACATCGACCGGGCATTGTGCATCGTCTTGACCGTGACACAACCGGTGTCATTCTGATTGCGAAAGACAATCAGGTTCATCAGAAGATCAGCAGTCAGTTTGAGCGGCGTGAGGTTCGAAAAGAGTACCGGGCCATCGTGCGCGGAGTTCCCGAGATCGCTTCGGATTTCATTCGAACATTTGTGTGCACTCATCCGCGGATTCGTGAAAAGATGATGGTTTGCCCGGAAGGCGGCAATGCGCGGGAGGCAGTGACCTTTTACAAGACGGCCCAGTCGTTTGGCAGATATGCGTTGATGGATCTGCATCCGCATACCGGCCGAACCCATCAGCTGCGAATCCACATGCTGCACATAGCCACGCCAATCGTGGCCGACAGAATGTACATCGGTCAGACTTCGCTGACGAAAACCGACGTATGGAATTCCTGTGATACCGCTGCCCGGTTTCCCAATGCTGTCTTGAACAGTTTCGTGAACGGGAATAATGAGGATATGTTGATTGCTCGGCAGGCGTTGCATGCGTTTCGCCTGACGATTCGACATCCTGTCAGTGGGAAAGAAATGCAGTTTGAGGCACCTCTTCCCGTGGATTTTCAGCGGACTCTGCAGTTTCTGCAATCAGCAGCTAATGGTCAGTCCGGCTGATTTGCGGGACGCCCCGGGCTGCGTTACTCTGCGGGATTCTTTTTCGCCTCGAGCTCTTCCTATGCGTGTTCGGGCGATGTTCGTGTTTGATTCAACGGTGTGAATCGATCGCAAAAGTTCAGTGGATGTCAGGAAATTATTTCGAATGAGCGAACCCTCAGGCAATCCGTCTCAGAAGCCTCCCGCCCAGAAGCCCTCCGGCGCGCAAGGCAATGAGCCTCGCCGTTCGAACTTCGGTTCGATGACCATGGTGCTGCTGCTGATCGCAATTGCGATCGCCTTTTTCTCTTACACCAGTTCTCCTTCGAACTATGGAACGACGGTTCCGTATTCGTTCTTTTTTCAGCATCTTCAGAAGGGGACTGCTGAAAAGCCTGCCATCAAGTCAGTCACTTTCCACGGTGAAATTCTGACCGGCGAGTGGGCTGCAATTCCGGAAGACAAGCCCGCAGGGCTGACTGGTGCGCTGGCAGCGAAATTCAACACCGTACTTCCTCCGGAACTGGCTCACAATCAGGAACTGATGCCGGAGCTGACGAAGCTCGGCGTCGAGATCAGCTCTATGCCGATTTCGGTGGTGAATGGCACCGAAATGTTCCTTTGGATTCTGATGCCTGTGGCATTGCTGTTCGTCATGTGGACGGTCATGCGCCGCTCTTCAGACCCATTCAGCAGCGGCGGAATGATGGGCGGTTTCATTCGCAGCCAGGCGCGGCGATTTGAGAAGAGTGAAAACGCAGTCACGTTCAATGAAGTGGCCGGTTTAAAATCTGCAAAACAGGATCTTCAGGAAGTTGTAGAGTTTCTGAAGACACCCAAACGATTCACGCGCCTCGGTGCCAAGATTCCGAAAGGCGTTTTGCTCGTTGGGCCTCCAGGAACTGGCAAGACCTTGCTGGCTCGCGCGACCGCCGGTGAGGCAGGCGTGCCATTCTTTTCGATCAATGGTTCTGAATTCATTCAGATGTTTGTTGGCGTCGGTGCGACACGCGTGCGAGACCTCTTCAAAACGGCTCGAGAGGCTTCACCCTGCATTATCTTCATCGACGAAATTGATGCAGTCGGTCGAGTCCGCGGGGCGGGAGTCGGTGGTGGCCATGACGAACGTGAGCAGACGCTGAATCAGATTTTGAGTGAGATGGACGGTTTCCAGCAGGGTGAAACCGTCATCGTGCTGGCTGCAACCAATCGCTCGGATGTGCTCGACCCGGCCCTGCTGCGACCTGGTCGCTTTGATCGACATGTGACCGTCGATCTGCCGGCGAAAGAAGGACGCCTGGGCATTCTGAAAGTTCACACTCGTAAAGTTCCGATGGCTGACGATGTTAATTTGGAAAGCATCGCCAAAACGACCATGGGATTCAGTGGAGCGGAACTTGAGAAGCTTGTGAATGAGGCGGCCCTGAAGGCAGCTCGCGAAGAAAAGCGGGCGGTGGAGATGAGCGATTTTCGTTACGCTCAGGACATCGTCGTTATGGGCGTTCCTCGTGACGAAGTGATGGACAAGAAAGAGAAGACGCTGACGGCCTGGCATGAAGCGGGCCATGCGGTTCTTGCATGGGCGCAGGAGGGAATGGACCCAGTGCATAAAGTGTCCATCGTGCCTCGTGGTCGGACATTAGGCGTCACGCAGCTGATGCCGGAAAGTGAAATCAATAATCTGGGCGAGCGTATTCTGAAAGCTCGTATCGTCATGACAATGGGCGGCCGCGCCGCAGAGAAGATGATCTTCAATGAGTATTCCGCGGGAGCTCAGGGCGACATCAGTCAGGCGACGCAGCTTGCTCGGCGAATGGTGGCCAGCTGGGGCATGTCGGAAGTGATCGGTCCTGTATCTTTCCGTCAGTCCGAAGAGCACCCGTTCCTCGGCAAAGAGATGCACACGTATCGAGAATTCAGCGAAGAGACGACACGTCTGATCGACATGGAAGTTCAGCGGATCATCAAAGAAGCCGAACAGACGGCGATCCAGCTGCTGACTCGTTACCGTCCTAAACTGGATGCATTGGTGGCAGCTCTGCTGGAAAGCGAAGACCTTGAGCGTGAAGCCGTTGCCAAAATCCTGGGTGACCGGCCAGTGGCTGCTCGGTCTGAAGATCAG
>QWOO01000114.1 GCA_003669615.1 Planctomycetota bacterium | reverse complement strand
CGAATCAGAATATGCTGCGACAAGGCTCCGGATGCGATGGCTGCCAAATATTTCAGACCGGCGGTCGCAAGAGCGACGACGAAGATGGCACCGGACAGTATGGAAATTGTGAGCAGCGGGCTCCATGAGGACGGAGGCTGAAGTCCCAGCGGCCACTGAGGCGGATCGGCGCCTTTCAGGACTTGTGACGAGAGGTAGTCGATGCCGAGTCCTGTTAATCCCAGAGTCGACAGACTGAGTGCCACGAGAACGGTTTGCATGAGCAGCACCACGGCACACGGTCCGCGGTACTCAAGTGCCAGTCGCAGAAGCCTGCGCAGCAATTTTGTCGAGGATACCTTTCGGCGTTCCTCTGTGCTGTCGTCGTTCTTTTTCAAACCTCCGGAAACCACGGACACTTCGTGAAAACCTTCTTCTGCAAGCCGAGCGAACGTTACTCTTCTTTTTATACCGAACGGCGGTCTGAGAACAGAGGTGATTCCGGCAATCGCAGGATTGGCCAGAATGCGAAAAACGCTGCGAAAAATGTACACTACTTAAGCGGCGTCATGGCGTGAGATTGGCGTGCAGCGAATTGCCGCTTCTTGTGGTAATTTGGTGTGCCTGCGCAATCGCTTGTCACACCCTGCAAATGGCAGTTTTTTATAGATGAAAATATGATGGACGAAGACGCTTTTGTCCGCGAGCTGTTCCTACGCCGCTCGATGATCGGCCGCATCAATGTGGATGGCCTTGAGTTCGGCCGCAATGGTTTGATTGAGCGTCTTTTCCAGTCTGTCCAGAATGCCGGCCACCAGCGCTCCATCCATCAGGCGATGATCGTAAGCCAGCGTGACTCGGGCAACGCCATTTTCATCCAGCGGACCATAGGTCAGGCAGCCGGTTTGAACGGACGGAGGCAATTGTATTTCTGCTCCCAGACCGGCCAGCGTAGACAGGAAAAACGTGCCGACGCGTGTGGCTCGTTTTTTTGTTTCGACATTCAGATTCCACCACCAGATCAAGCGTCGTAGCAGTGTGGGCAGATGAGCCAGCCGCCATTGTTTGGCAAAGATTTTGGCTGGATCTTCCTTGCAGAATCGATCGATCGATTCTTGAAGTTCTGTCAGCGGCAGTGATTCTGGACTTCGCACATTGCCCCAGAACAGCCATGGTTCACCATCAATATGACGCTGCACTGTGAGTGTCGCCACGCTGGTGGGATGCTGATAGATGTGAGCCCATGGCCAGCGGTACCACGTCTGACGCAGCTCGGGAATTTCCTGAGCCGTCAGGCCATAGGCTTTCAGAAACAACGCTGGCCAGGAGATTCGCAGAGGGCATGCTTTTCGAGCATCGGCGACAATCTGCAGATTCATGCGACGATCATGCGAACACAACGGCATGTTGTGATGAAACCCGAGCAGATCCCAGCTCAGTCGGCGACTGGCGGGGACTGCGAACCGGCGTCCATTCCGATGTTGCGTCATGCCGTGAAATCCTGAGCATTCTCTTCCGTGTGATCATGCCGCGACCGTAATCGTGACTCGGCGAGCCACAGTTTAATGGGGTATCCGATCACGGGAAAGGTCGACTTCACGACAGCAGCAATTCGGGCCATTGGGCCGACCGAGAATCAGGTATTGGGGGATTGTCGAACGACCGAAACGTAAACACGGCCGACTGTTTCGTTTCATTGGAAAAATTGCGAGTGGCCGCATGAAAGCAGCGAGCATGAAAGAACAGAGCGTCTCCTGGCTGCAGTTCTACCGGCCGTGCGGTTTTGAGAATTGACTGATTTTCTTCCAGATCTGTTCGGAGAAACTGCTCATCGTCCAGTCGAGATGCGGGTGCCGGTCCGGTGTGCGTCCCGGGAAGAACCTGAAGGCAGCCGTTGTGCGGTGTTTCAGGGCCGAGCGCGATCCAGAGATTCACCAGTTCTCCGGTGGTGAAGGACCAGTATCGAGTGTCCTGGTGCCATCCGGTATCGCTGCTGAATCTTGGTTGCTTGGTCATGATGCAGTTGTGATGAACAAGGGGCATGACCACGTGTGGTCCAAGTAATTGCTTCAGGCGATTGAGCAAGAATGGTTCTCGCACCAGTTTTACAAAGACCGGGTCGCGGCTGATGGCCTGGCGAAGTCGACGAGCCGTTCGGCCTCCTTCGGCATCGAACGACGCGGGGGCTCCCGGATAATGCAGATCTGCTTCATATTCAATATCGCCCTGATGCGCAGCGAGATCACGTTGAGTGATCTGTTTCATCGTCGAGATGTAACTCGTAGGGATAAGACTACGGGCAATAAAATAACCGTCGCGACGAAAGCTTTCGACTTCGTCGACCCTGAACTGCTCTGTTACGGTGGAGACTGACATCGTGATGACGTTGACCTGTGGGAAATCAGAGGACTACAATTCGAGGAGGATCGGCAACCGTCCTTCTATCGGATGTGTTGGCAATTCTCACAACGTCGCAGCTTCTGGCAAGTTGTCGACGACGAATTCTGAATAAAGTCTATGCTCCTGCTCATGGGCAGGATTCTGAAACACATTGACACTCGGTAAAATCGCGGTGGCTGACCGAGTTTTGCCATTCCTGACGCACATTTTAAGACACGATCTAACTTTCGGAAGAAGCCGTCTTTTCGGCTGAAAGATCGCTGTTAAACGGGTGTTTCTGAGAAATATCGCACACTCTTCACTCGGCCATTGCCTTCCAGCAGTGCCGGTGTGTGCGACTGCAGCCATGTTTCAACGCTGAGACCAGTCTTCCTGACGGACCACATTTAAATTTGAATTGCTAAGGAGTCGTAATGAGTTCTCAACCTTCCCACCGGTGGTCTTTGATTCGTCGTGCTGCTGTACTGGCTTGCTGCCTTGGAGCTGCCAGCTGGCTGTCCTGGTCGGCCGACGCTCAGGATGAAAAGAAGAAGCCGATTCAGATCAAGATGCGTGCGAAGCTGGATGCCGCCGCGAAGGTTTTGGAAGGGCTTGCTACCGAAGACAAGGCGCTCGTTCACGAAGGGGCCGAAGTCCTTAATGAGGTCAGCAAAACAGAAGTGTGGCAGGTTCTGAAGGATGCCGAATATCGCGAGCATACTCAGGCATTTCGCAGTGCAATCCGACGGCTTGATGCGGCCGCACAGGAATCGAAATTTGCTTCAGCGCAGCTCGAATGGCTGGACGCCACGAAGAAGTGCTTTGATTGTCACAATCATATTCGCAGCGAAAAGACGGCTGGCGACGCGAAATAATTCTCTGCCGAAATCAGCACTGACACCGTGATGTTCAGTTGGGGCGATCGGAGGATGAGGCTGCGGCTGAGCCATGTGTTGCCTGAAATCGGCGGTTCGGCAGAAGCCTCATCCTCCAGGCAATTGTAAGTGAGCCACAATCGTGTTGCTTCGGTGTCGGGCGCGTTTGAAATGAGTTTGAAGTTATGGTTGTTTCCCTGATTGATACGCACTGTCATCTGGATTCTGAAGGCTTTCATCAGGATATTGACCAGGTGATTCAGAGAGCCACTGACACCGGTGTCGAGCGAATGCTGACCATCGGCGTGGATCTGGAAACAAGTCAGGCGGCCGTGCTGCTCGCGAACCGATATCCGTGCGTTTCGGCCGTGGTTGGGATTCAGCCAAATTATGCGCAGGAAGCGAAGCCGGGCGATTGGGCTGCCATTGAAGATCTGGCGACTCATCCGCGAGTTGTGGGAGTTGGCGAAACGGGGCTCGATAAGTACTGGGACGTCGCGCCGCTGGAGATTCAGCGAGACTACTTTATCCGCCACATAGAACTGTCGCGCCGGTTGAACAAACCGTTTGTGGTGCACTGTCGTGAAGCGGAGGCCGAGGTGGTGGAAGTGCTTCAGGCGGAGGCTGGCAATGGGCCTCTTTCCGGTCTGATGCATTCCTTCTGCGGAGGCGAGACCACGGCGAACATCTGCGTGAACCTTGGGCTGTATATTTCATTCGCGGGAATGCTGACCTTTCGCAAGAACGAAGATCTGAGAGCGGTTGCCAAGTTGGTGCCGCGAGATCAGTTGCTTGTCGAAACGGACGCCCCGTATCTGGCGCCGCTGCCGAATCGCGGGAAGCGGAACGAACCCTCCTGGGTTCGCTTCACCAACGATTGCCTCGCACAGGTTCACGGTCTCACGCCCGACGAAATGGCGGCTCTGACGACCGCCAATGCGAAACGCCTGTTTCGGATCTGATGCGGCACGCGACGCACGGCCCGAACGCACGGCTGTGAACATACTGTCAGGACTTTCTCCGGATCGCCGGTCAATCATTGGCGTGGCGCGGATGAGAGTGTATGCTCATTCGGCGGACGGACTCGCTTCCGTCGCAAGTCCAACCTTTGAATTCCCCCGCGTTGCGTCCACCACGCGTCGCTCCTGCCTGAATTTTATTTGTCTCGGCACGTCTCGGAGTTGCTATGAGCGTTGCGAGTTTCCAGTCAAACAACGCGTGGTCGTTGCTTCTTTTGCGATCCCGAGCGATCCGGCTGAGTCTTCTTACGGCCGCTGTTTTTAACGCCGCTGTTCTGATGACGACACCGCTCCGGGCAGATGAACCGGTTGTTCGTCCGTCGGAAGTGTTTCAGTCGGAAGTGATGCCGATCCTTAAGCGACACTGTATTAAGTGTCATGGCGTTTCCAAAAAAGAAGGCGCGCTTCAGCTGCACTCCGCGATTCGAATCTGGAAAGGTGGCGAATCGGGAGCTGCTGTGGTCCCGAAAGATCTGGAATCCAGTCTCTTGTGGACCCGAGTCGCCAGTCACGAGATGCCGCCTGCAGAACCGCTGACCGAGCGTGAGAAACTGATCCTGCGCAACTGGATCTCCCAGGGCGCTCCGGGACTGCCGGCCGACGATTCCGAAGCGGAATCCATGAAGCGTGACGAACATTGGGCGTTCACTCAACTGGCTCCGCCGGAGCCGCCGAAAGTGACCAACGCCGATGCATGTCAGACTCCTCTGGATCACTTTGTGCAGGCGGAACTTGAGAAGGCCGGAATCACTCCAGTCGGCCTGGCCGATCGACGCACATTGATTCGGCGAGTGTCGTTTACTCTGACCGGCCTGCCTCCCACGCCCGCGGAGATCGATGCGTTTGTGAGTGATAAAAATCCAAAGGCCTTTGATCTGATGCTCGAGCGGTATCTGGCGTCGCCGCAGTATGGTGTGCGATGGGGACGGCACTGGCTGGATGCTGCAGGTTACGCAGATTCAAACGGGTACTTTAATGCCGATTCCGATCGTCCTTTGGCGTGGCAATACCGTGACTATGTTGTGCGATCCATCAATGCAGACAAGCCGTTCGACCAGTTCGTTCGCGAACAGATTGCAGGCGATGAGCTTTCGGGATTCAGGCCGGAAACACATCGCCGCTCGGCAACTCCGGAAATGATCGACATGCTCATTGCCACGCATTATTTGCGCAACGGGCAGGATGGTTCCGGTGAAAGTGATGGCAATCCGGATGAGGTCCGCATCGATCGCTACACGGCTCTGGAATCCGCGCAGCAAATTGTGGCATCATCGTTGCTTGGTCTGACGTTTCAATGTGCGAAGTGCCACGATCATAAATTTGAACCGCTCACGCAGGCCGATTTCTATCAGTTTCAGTCTGTCTTTTATCCGGCTTACAATCCCAACAAGTGGCTGAAGCCGAACGAGCGAGTGACCTATGCCAGCCTTCCAGGCGTCTATGAAGCATGGGAGCAGCAGATTAACGATGCCAAATCGAAGATGGCGTCCCTGCAGCAGGAATTGAAAGACTGGTCGGCCCGAAATCGACCGCCTGAACTGGTTCGATTCAGCGATGACTTTGCGGATTCGGATCAGCTGCCGATTCAGTGGTCGCACACGATTCCCGGCGACAACGGACCTGCGGGTGTATCGCAGATTACCTTGTTGTCTGATAAGCACACGTCGGCGGAACAAGCGACACCCGGATCGCTGCCGGCGGCTGTCGTTGCTGATGGAAAATTGAAGATCGTCGAAGGTGGCTTAGCCGGGGACAAGTGGCTGTCCACAACGCAAAAATTCGACTGGACTCCGGAAGCGGAGGGCCAGTGGATTCAGGTGAGCTTCACACTGGTTGATACGAAAACTCGCGATGACGAAACTCCGGCTGAACGAATCGCTTACGGCATTGCACTTCACAACTTTGATAACAGCAGTGCTGTTGCCGGTGGTAATCTTCTGATCGATGGAAATCCGGCGGGTGGGGCAAGTGTTCATCTGGACTATCCGGGCCCTTCGTCAACTCACGCAGGAAACATCGGAAGCACCGGATATGTGAGCGGTAAGTCGTATGGTGTTCGAGTCACACGGCTTGCTGACAATAAATTTCGGCTGCAGCAGATTGTGGACGGACTGATCGATGACAGCGCGATCGAACTGACTGAACGCGATCTCCCCGATGGCAGTTTTGGATTCGGTCTGTGTTGTGGTCGCAGTTTTCAAGTCGACGATGTGATCGTGGAAGCATCGTTTGCGTCGACGCCTGATGCGGCGGCAAGCGAGTCACTTCAGCAGTTCCAGGCCGAACTGCAGCGTCGGCAGGACGAGATCAAAACTATTGCCGATCGGCTTCCGGGACTCCAGGCTCAGGAACCCGGTCGCATCGCATGGGTCACGGACACGGAGGC
Organism: Planctomycetota bacterium; assembly: GCA_003669615.1. GTDB lineage: Bacteria > Planctomycetota > Planctomycetia > Planctomycetales > Planctomycetaceae > SXXK01. Next base: position 4,083 of record QWOO01000114.1, on the reverse strand, counting down.
CGTCGCTCCGGACGTGTTTTTGCTGGACCGCGGGGAGTACTCGCAGCCCAAAGAGAAAGTCACGCCGTCGCCGATTTCCGCATTAAATGATGACGACAATCGTTTCGATATCACAGCGCCGCAGGGAGACTTTCCGTCCTCCGGCCGTCGCCTTGCGTGGGCTCAATGGGTTACACGTTCCGGTTCGCGAGCAGCGTCGCTGATGGCGCGAGTTCAGGTGAATCGAGTCTGGCAGCAACACCTCGGGACCGGGCTTGTGAGCACTCCGGAGAATCTGGGGATGAGCGGTTCAGATCCGTCCAATCAGGCTCTGCTGGATTGGCTGGCAAGCGGTTTTATTCGCGGTGGCTGGAGTCTGAAATCGCTGCACCGCATGATTTTGCAGTCAGCCGCTTTTCAACGGTCCAGCGTGGGCACAGAGCACGGTCTCGCGGGTGATCCCTACAATCGACTGCTGTGGCGATATCCAATGCGGCGGCTGGATGCCGAAGCGTTGCGAGACGCGCAGCTTGCGATCAGTGGAGATCTCGATCTCTCGTTTGGCGGGCGGTATGTTCCAACCACGCGCAATGGAGCGGCAGAAGTGATCGTGCCGGAAGATCAGCCGGGCGCATTCCGCCGGTCGATTTATCTGCAGCAACGACGCAGTCAGGGACTCAGTTTACTCAATGTGTTCGACGCTCCAATGATGGTCGTCAACTGCACTCGACGCCCGGTCACAACAATGCCGTTGCAATCTTTGACGCTGTTGAATTCGGACTTTTCCGTCAACCGTGGCCGGAGTTTTGCAAAGCGACTGCAGCGGGAAGCTGATGATTCAGATGAAGCTCGAGTGAATCTCGCGTACGTGATTGCGACCGGGCAGTCGTGCAGCGCCGTGGCCAGCGAGGAAGCGATTCGATTCATCCGGAATCAGCAGCAGTTGTACTCGGCTGATTTAAAAGCAACATCATCTGACGGTGCTGTTGCTGATGTGGCAGTTTCTGATGGTGCCATGCGAGCGTGGTCAGACTTCTGCCAGTTGTTGCTGGCCAGCAATGCGTGTCTTTACCTGGAATAGTCCAATGCAGTCTTCCGGACGATTTACGCACTCCATGTCATCGGCATTCGCAGGCCAGCTGGAAGCGACTCGCCGCACGTTCCTTAGCAGCCATGCCGGGAATGCAGGACTGCTCGCGCTGGCATCAATGCTTGCCGGACAACGATCGGCGAATGCCAAAGAAGGCGCCGGCGCTGGACATGATTTTTCACCGCGAGCAACTTCGGTTATCTGCCTGTTTCAAAATGGCGGACCCAGTCAGATGGATCTGTTTGATCCAAAGCCGGAACTCCAGCGCTGGCACGGCAAGCCTTATCCGGCAGGTGACCTGGAAACTCATTTCGACAAGCAGAAGGGCAACGTTCTTGGATCGCCGTATAAGTTTCAAAAGTTTGGTGATTCAGGAATGGAACTGTGTGAGCTTCTGCCACACACGGGATCGATCGCCGACGAGATCACCCTGATTCGATCGATGAAGACGGGTTCTGTCGATCACGAAGCGGCACTTCGGATGATTCATTCGGGACGCCTGTTTGCCGGCATGCCATCATTGGGCTCGTGGGTCACTTACGCATTGGGAACCGAGAATCAGGATTTGCCATCGTATGTCGTGTTGTCCGATCCGGGCGGACTTCCGATCGACGGAGAGAAGAACTGGAGTTCTGGCTGGCTGCCAGCTGTGTATCAGGGCACCGTCTTTCGATCAGGATCTTCGCCCGTTCTGAACCTGCAAAGTCCGGACGGTGTAACTCCGGATCTCCGTCGGAATCAGCTGCAATTCCTCGAAACTTTGAACCGCCGTCAGGCTTCGCGCTATCCCGAGAACACCGAGCTGACGGCGCGAATTGCCAATTTCGAAACAGCCGCCCGAATGCAGACGTCCGTGCCGGAATTGCTCAATCTGTCCGACGAAACCGCGGCGACTCGGGAACTTTACGGGCTCGACAACCCGGCCATTTCAGAATACGGAGAGCGCTGTCTGACGGCTCGCAAGCTGGTGGAAAAAGGCGTGCGGTTTGTGGGCGTTTACTTAAGCGGTCAACCGTGGGATACGCACAGTCGCAACGCCGAAAGCCTCAAGGGATTATGTGCGCGAACCGATCAGCCATCCGCAGCGTTGGTGAAAGATTTGAAACAGCGGGGACTGCTGGATTCTACAATTGTGATCTGGGCGGGTGAGTTCGGACGCCTGCCGATTTCTCAGGGCACGGACGGACGAGATCACAATCGTCATGCGTTCTCGCTGTGGATCGCCGGAGGTGGTTTTCGGCAGGGATGTGTTTACGGTGCCACGGATCCATTTGGATACGCGTCTGTCGAAAATATCGTCAACGTTCACGATCTGCAGGCGACCATGCTGGCATCATTGGGGCTCGATCATTCCCGACTGACCGTGCCCTATGACGGTCGCGACACAAGCCTGACTGACCCCGAGGTGACTCATGCCCGGGTCATTCCGGAACTTCTGCGTTAAATGGCCACGGCCAGCATCCCTGCGACTATTCGAACCGGAGAAAAATGAGTGCCAAGCCGCCTGAGCGAGACCGATCGTTGTATTATCAGGGCTACGTGGCGAACGCACTTGCTGCAAGCGAGTGTGATGATCAGCATGATCACCGGCGGCCTGACCGATGTGTCGGCCGATGAGCGTGCCGGCCTTGTTCGCAGTCAGCCGCTGGAACCGGATCAGGCACTCGCATCCTTTGCCGCGAAAGATGGATTTCAGCTGCAACTGGTCGCCGCCGAGCCGCTTGTCACTGATCCCGTGGCCGGTGCGTTTGATGAAGACGGACGACTGTATGTTGTCGAGATGAACGACTATCCGTACACGGACAAGTCGACTGACAAACCGAATGTCGAGCGAACGGCCGATCTGCCGATTGGCAAGGTGCGGTTACTGGAAGACACCGACAATGACGGCGTATATGATCGCAGTTCGATCTTTGCACGAGACCTCTCATGGCCGACCGGCGTTGCCGTATATCGCGGCGGAATTTTTGTCGCGGCGACTCCGGATATCTGGTATTTGAAGGACGAAGACGGGGACGGAACGGCAGAAATTCGGACGAAGATTTTTTCCGGCTTTCGCAAACTGAACGTCCAGGCCGTCACCAATAATCTTGTCTGGGGACTCGACCACCGAATTTACGGCGCCGGCGGAACAAACGGTGGCAGCATTGCATCGGGAATCGACGAAACGGTTGCGCCAGTGAAGATATCTCGAAACGATTTTTGCTTTGATCCGACAAAGCCCATACTGGAAGTGTTGTCGGGCGGAGCACGATTTGGCAACACGTTCGATGACTGGGGCAATCGATTCATCTGCAACATCCGAAATCCCATCCAGCACATTGTGTTGCCGCAATCAGCTGTCAGTCGCAATCCGGCATTGAATGTCGGCAGTCCGCTTCAGGATGTGGCTGTGGCCGGTGATCAGATTTCTGTGTTCCGTGCGAGTCCACCGGAACCGTGGCGCGTGATCAATGCGGCCCGGCTTTCCAATCAGGGTGATCCGCGCATGCCACGCAGTGAAAAAAATGCACAGGGTTTCATGACGTCGGCGTGTGGTGTGACAATTTATCGGGGCGATGCGTATCCGGCAGAATTTCGACATCAGGTCTTCCTCGCTGAGGTCGCTGGCAACCTGATTCATCGACAAAAAATCGAAAAGACGGGCGTAACATTTATATCGCAGCGAATCGATGAACGCTCAGAGTTTTTGACATCGACAGACAACTGGTTTCGGCCGGTGAATTTTCTGCCGGCTCCCGATGGCACACTGTATGTGCTCGACATGTACCGAGAAACGATTGAGCATCCGTGGTCCATGCCGGATGATTTGAAAGCTCTGCTGGATCTGGAAAGCGGGCGTGACCGAGGCCGTATCTATCGACTGACTCCGCCAGCCTTTCAACGTCGCGCGACGCCTCAGCTTTCGAAAGCGTCTACCGCGGAACTGGTGGAATTACTTCAGCATCCGAACGCGTGGCATCGCGACACGGCTCATCGACTTCTGTTCGAGCGACAGGACAAGTCGGCAATTT
>QWOO01000315.1 GCA_003669615.1 Planctomycetota bacterium | reverse complement strand
TTCGCTGGCTGTGCGGATGACGAGATCCGGGTCGGGCATCCCGGCGGTCATCAGGTGACTGGCGACCGTCTGTTCGGAGATGTCTTCAGGCCGCAGCGTACCGGCCTGAACGGCGGACGCAATTTGGCGGATCGCGTCGGTGATTTCCTGCCTCGCCCCATAATTGACCGCCAGACACAACGTCATGCCATCATTATTGGCGGAGACGTCAATCGTCTTTTGCATTTCAGCCTGAATCATCGGGTCAAGTTCGTCCAGTTTTCCAATGACTTTAAATCGGAGGCCCTGCCGCTGGATTTCTCGACGCTCTTCTATCAGATACTGCTTCAACAGGTGCATCAGCAGCGTCAGTTCACGTGGCGGTCGTTTCCAGTTTTCGCTGGAAAAGCAGTAAAGAGTGAGTTGTTTCAAACCCAGTCGAGAGGCTTCTTCCACGACACAACGGACGGAAGTGACGCCTCGTCGATGCCCCTCAATTCTTGGCAGGCCACGTTTCTGAGCCCATCGCCCGTTGCCGTCCATAATGATCGCGACGTGCGCGGGGATCATCGCGCGGTCCAGACCGAACGATGTCAGCTGCTCAGCCGAGTATTTTTCTTCCTTTGACAATTCTCACCTCTTCCATTGGTGCGATCTGCACTCAGCGGTTCTTTTCCGAGGCCAGAGTGTAGCAGGTGAAATCTTTTTTTCCTGCGACGAGCCTGACCTGTCAACAATGCGGCGGTCGACTGCACCAGACCCACAATTCTGGCTGCTTTTCATTCACGTACAGGTTATCATGACTGTTCACGGTTCACTTGCTCGATGTTGCCTGGGTGAGATGTCTCAGCCCGACATCGCTCGAACGACACTTGTCCTCCCTGAATGATGTGGCATGCGTATGACGACGAAACGCCTGTTGCGGATCGGTTTCTCCATGTTTCTCCTGCCTGTTTGGGTTGCCGCGTTGGCGTGGACGATACCCGTACTGGCTGTGGACGAGCCAGTCGAACCGTCGTTGAATGGCGAGGAATTAAAATTCTTTGAAGAGCGAATTCGACCTGTTCTGATTGAACACTGCTACTCGTGTCATTCCACCGATGCGAAAGCTGTGAAAGGCGGATTGGTGCTGGATAGTCGGGAAGGACTATTGGTTGGCGGTGACTCCGGCCCGGCGATTGTTACGGGCAAGCCAAACGACAGTTTGCTGCTTCAGGCGATGCGTCATGAATCGCTCGAAATGCCGCCCACTCAGAAATTATCCGACGAGATCCTTGCGGACTTTGAGACCTGGATTCGTCTGGGTGCAGCGGACCCGCGAGTCGGCGGAACTGTGATCAGGAAGGCGGCGGTTGACATCGTCAAGGGACGCGAATTCTGGTCGTTTCGCCCTGTTGTGAAACCGCCGATTCCACGGGCCGACGGATCTTCGCATCACGATATTGATTGTTTCATCATTGATGCTCAGCAGCGTCATGTGGATTCTCTTGCAGATACAGTCGAAGGCGGGACGGGGAAAATTGAGCGGTCGTTGGATGCGTCTGCGGATGTCATGATTCGTCGCCTTTCTTTTGTGTTGACCGGCCTGCCTCCGTCCATCGACGAGCAGCTGGCCTTTGCCAATGCTTACAAGCTGGATCCTGAAACGGCGATCGCAACGACGGTGGATCGGTTGCTGGAGTCGCCTCGGTTTGGTGAACGGTGGGGTCGGCATTGGCTGGACGTCGCTCGTTTTGCGGAATCGACTGGCGGAGGTCGCAGTTTGATGCTTCCGGATGCCTGGCGATTCCGCGACTATGTCATTCGATCCTATAACAATGACAAACCTTTTGATCAGCTGATTCGCGAACATTTGGCGGGCGACCTGTTGCCGGCTTCTTCTGATGAGCAGCACGATGAACAGCTCACGGGCGTCGGTTATCTCATGTTGGGAGCCATCAATTACGAGGAGCAGGATAAAGAACAGTTGCGAATGGATGTCGTGGATGAACAGATTGATTCGATGGGTCGCAGCTTTCTGGGTATGACGCTGGGATGCTGCCGATGTCACGATCATAAGTTTGACCCAATCCCGACAGCGGATTACTACGCCCTCGCCGGGATTTTTCGCAGCACAAAATCGCTGACTCCTGGAAATGTTTGCGGTTTCGTCTCATCGCCCCTGCGGACTGGCTACGACAAGACAGCGGTTGCTGACTGGACCGCAAAAGATAAGCAGTTGGAGACGCAGATCGCCGAGTTAAAGGCCGGAGTTCGCAAAGGCTCGGATCGGCCAGGTGTGCCCGCGGGAAATCAAATTGCGGGGATTGTTGTGGATGACACTGAGGCCCTGTTTGAGGGTGAATGGGTTGCGTCCATGTTTCAGCAGCCTTTCGTTGGGGCCGGATATCGTCATTCGGGTCAGCCGCGTCGAGGGCTTTCTGCCACTTACGAAATGATGCTTCCCGAAGAAGGTGAATATGCAGTACGCATGGTGATCAACCATGACGAAAGCCGTTCAAAAAATGTGCCCGTGCGGATTGTGCACGCGGACGGCGAAAGTCAGGTCAGCGTTAACCAGAAAGCGAAGCCTGAGGGCGATGGTGTCTTTGCAGACCTTGGACATTATCGATTCGAATCCACGAAAGCGGCCCGAGTTGTCATCCAGGCATCGGAAGCGGCGCCGGGTTTTGTGATCGTCGATGCCGTTCAGTTTGTTCCCGTTTCGTTATTAACCGCCACCCCTGCATCACTCGCAGCGGTGTCCGGCCAGGCTGACGACAAAGGCATGGCAGGAAACAAACAGCAGTTGATAAAGCTTGAAGAAGAGAGAAAGCTGCATGCAAAATCGAAGCCGGAGATTCCGACCGCGATGTGTGTAGAAGATGAGACGCAGTCGAGCGACTGGCACGTTCATATCCGCGGTGAAATTCGCAACCTCGGCCCAAAGGTGCCTCGAGGATTTATCACGGCGGCAACATCAGAATCTGTCAGTGCGGCGCTTCCGGCCGGAGCGACGACAAGTGGGCGGCAACAACTGGCCGACTGGGTTGCTTCGGCGGACAATCCATTAACGGCTCGAGTGTATGTCAATCGCATTTGGCTGCATGTGATGGGCGAGGGTTTGGTGCGAACACCGGACAACTTTGGTGAAACGGGAGAGCGGCCTTCGCATCCGGAGTTGCTCGATTATTTAGCGGCGATGTTCATGGAAGATGGCTGGTCCACGAAGAAATTGATTCGCCGGATTTGCCTCAGTCGCACATTTCGACAGTCGTCCATAGCAGCGGAAACCGCAGCGCGGCTGGATCCGGGTAATCTATGGATGACGCGAGCCTCTCGCCGTCGGCTTGATGCGGAATCCGTGCGGGACTCTTTGCTGCAGATTAGCGGTGCGTTGGATTTGAATACGGTTTCTGGCCGAACGATTGTGAAGCTGTCAACATACGACAACGAATACCGTCACGCTGTGTATCCGATGACTGCGCGAAGCGTGTTTGTGCCATCGTTTCGAAATACGATGCTGGATCTTTTCGAGATCTTCGACGGGGCCAATCCCAACCTCGTCAGCGGCAAGCGGACTCGCAGCACTCGACCCGCTCAGGCCTTGTATCTTCTCAACAGTCCGTTTGTTATGACGCAGGCTCGTCTGGCCGCGGATTCCTTCCTTGCATCCGATCGATTTCGGCCGCACGATGGACCGGCCAATTTAGAGTCCGTGTGGCGTTTGTGTCTGGGCCGTTCGCCAGCGTTGGCTGAGACGGATGCGGCGATGCGTGTCGTCGGGCCGGACATGTCGTCGAAAGAGGCATGGACGGAAGTGTTTCATGCGCTGTTTGCGTCGTTGGATTTCCGATACCTTGAGTAGTCCGTGAGAATGTACCGACGCTCGGCCGCAACGGCTGGTCGGGGTCTAACGTTCTGAATGAAAGTCATTCCTCATGAATCCAGACGTTCCCACACGCCGCAAATTGCTGGCTCAGACCTGCTGTGGATTTGGTGGGCTCGCGTTGAACGCGATGCAAATGTCGGCGTCGCATTCTTCAGACGCGGTGTCAGCGAGTCCGAGTCGCGAGTCCATGGCGGCACAGCCAGCCATGTTCGCTCCGCGAGCCAAACGAATCATTTTTGTCTTCATGCAGGGCGGTCCAAGTCATGTGGACACGTTCGACTTAAAACCTGAGTTGGTGTCTCGCGATGGCCAATCCATCGATTTTACCGGCGTGCGTTTCGGTGACTTTGGTCAGGTGACCAGGCAAAAGCTGATGAAGCCGCTGTGGCGATTTACGCGCCATGGGCAAACCGGAAAGGCTGTTTCGGAACTGTTCCCGCATATCGCCGGATATGTCGATGACTTGTGCTTCCTGCACGGCGTTCATACGGAAGGAGTCGCTCACGGACCGTCGACTTTATTCCTGCACACTGGCGCTACAACGCTGGTTCGGCCGTCGATAGGATCGTGGATCCTGTATGGATTGGGGACGGAGAATCAGAGCCTTCCCGGTTTTGTTTCTTTGCAGCCGTCGGACGCCAATGGCGGGCCTCGAAATTATTCCAACGCGTTTCTGCCGGCCATCTGTCAGGGCACTTCGATTGGGCGATCGTTTCAATCTGCCAGCGAGATGACTATTGACCATATCCGCAACACAGAGCTGACGCCCGAACAAACGGAACGGCGGTATTCGCTGACGCAGCAGATGAATCGAACACAGGCGGAGCGGAGCAATCATGCGGACGACGAAATGGAAGCCGTCATTCGCAACTACGAACTTGCGTGGCGAATGCAGGCTCAGGCCCCTGAAATACTGGATCTGTCCGGCGAGTCAGCAGCTACAGCGCAGAGGTATGGGATTGGTGAAAAGGAGACCGACGAATTCGGGAAGCAGTGCCTTCTGGCTCGCCGTCTGTCGGAATCCGGCGTGCGGTTCGTGCAGGTGAATTATTCGGACCAGTCCCCGAATCCTCGCTGGGATCAGCACTCCAATATGCCGCAGCATGCGATTCATGCCAAAGCGACCGACAAACCTGTGGCCGGGCTGCTGGAGGATTTGAAGCAGCGAGGATTGCTGGAAGATACGATCGTCTGGTGGGGCGGCGAATTTGGACGCACACCGTTTTCACAGGGATCTGACGGGCGAGATCACAATCCTCGCGGCTTCACTGTGTTTTTGGCCGGTGGCGGATTCAAGCCCGGTTTTTCCTGGGGTGCAACGGATGAGATTGGTCATCTCGCGGTGGAAGGCAAGGTGCATATGCACGATCTGCACGCGACTTTGTTGCATCAGCTTGGGATTAATCACGAACAATTGACGTTTGAGCATGCGGGCCGGAATTTTCGTCCGACCGATGTTTATGGGCGAGTGGTGCCGGAAATTCTTCAGGGGTAGCGGATTTCCCCGGCGAGCGGTCATTCCCGCGTGAGCACGCCACTGTTTGTCGCGTAATTGAAATCACGGACCAAGTGGAAGTGACAACCTGGTGTAGAACGTAAACAATTCGTGTATGAACACCACATGGACGCCAGAATCCTGGCAAAAGCGACCTGCCCAACAGCAGCCGAAATACGATAATCCTGAAGAACTGGCGGACGCCCTAAAATCGCTGTCGCAATTGCCACCGCTCGTGACTGCATGGGAAGTGGATCGCCTGCGCGGGCAGTTTGCCGCGGCCGCTGAAGGCAACGCCTTTGTGCTTCAGGGCGGAGACTGTTCGGAAAGCTTTGACGACTGCAATTCCGGGACGATTCTGCGGAAGCTGAAAGTGCTGATACAGATGAGTCTGGTGCTCATCTGCGGCTCCAAAAAACGCATCGTGCGAGTGGGTAGAATCGCCGGCCAGTATGCGAAGCCGCGGTCTGCGGATTTGGAAAAGCGAGGCGATCTGGAACTGCCCAGTTACCGCGGCGACATTGTCAATCGTTCGGGATTCACTCCTTCCGATCGACGTCCCGATCCGCAGCTTCTGTTGCGCGCCTACGAATACTCTGCACTGACGATCAACTACATTCGCGCGTTGAGCGAAGGTGGGTTTGCGGATTTGCATCATCCAGAAAACTGGGATCTGGAATTTGTCCGCAATACTCCAGGATCACGTCGGTATCAGCAGCTGTTAGCATCGTTGAGTGACTCCATTCGTTTTATGGAAGCGGTGTCGGCCGGGGAACTGGCTCAACTCACACGCGTCGATTTTTTCACCTCTCACGAAGGACTGCTGCTGCAATTTGAGCAGGCACTGACACGTTTGGAGCGTCGCGGCTGGTACAATCTGGGAACCCATATGGCGTGGATTGGCGATCGAACTCGCTCGATTGATGGGGCTCATCTGGAATACTTCCGAGGCATCCGAAATCCGATCGGGCTGAAGGTTGGAAATTCCATGACGCCTGACGAACTGATTGACGTTATTCGCATTTTGAATCCTGAAAATGAACCCGGTCGATTAACTTTGATTCATCGATTTGGGGCGGAAAAAATCCGTACAAAGCTGCCTGTTCTTGCCGAAGCCGTGTTGAAGTCGGGACACAATGTTCTGTGGAGCTGCGATCCGATGCACGGCAATGGGCAGACCGCACGAAATGGAATCAAGACTCGATCTTTTGATGACATCATGTCAGAAATCTTCATGGCCTTTCGGATCCATAAGGACGTAGGCAGTCGGCTCTCGGGAATCCATCTCGAACTGACTGGCGAGGATGTGACCGAATGCATCGGGGGACCTGGTAATCTGTCAGAATCGGATTTGACCCGCGACTACCGCAGCCAGGTGGATCCTCGCCTGAATTACGAGCAGGCGATGGAGATTGCATTCCTGATCGCCGAACAGATGAAATAAATTGAGCGATTTACACTCTGCCAACTGCCGTGTGTTTGGTTCTCTGTTTTCGGACTATGTGGCGGCGAGACAATTCTTCTATGGAATGCAGTCCGAGGGTCATATGGGCGCTGTGGCCAATGGATTCGTCAGTCTGCCTCTGTAAAATAAAAGGTTTCGTCGTTCTGGCGGCCGTCTTCTGTTCCGATAATTCCTGCTGAAGCAGGCCTTTTCTGAAGGAATCCACTTTCCCGCCAATGATTTTTCATCACAGCCCTGAGACTTGGCGCGTTGAGACTGGTAAGATGAACGATTGAACGACAGGTCCCCGACTTTGTGCTTTCGGAAAGACTTCCGATGAATAACTTACTGTTCAAAATTGCGTCACAACCATTACTGGCCTGGGTTCCGGGCTGGATGGAAATGGCGATTGTGCTTGTGATTGTCATGCTGCTGTTTGGTAACAGACTTCCCGGAACAATGCGTTCACTTGGACAGAGCCTTGTGCAGTTCAAGAAGGGAATGAAAGAAGGCGACGACGAAGGCTCCGATAAGCTTCAGTAGTCGTCGGCAGTATGTCGTTTGTTCGATCAGAATGTGAGCACCGCTCGCATGAGGAGTAACTGCAATGGGATTTCTTCCAGGCGTTGGTTCTTTTGAAATGCTGATCGTTGGCATTATCGCGCTGCTGTTGTTTGGCAAGAACTTGCCTTCGGTCGCGAAGAATCTGGGCAAGAGTTTTGGCGAATTCAAAAAAGGCGTCTCCGGATTTCAGGAAGAGATGCGAAGTGCAAGCCGAGAAGTCGAGAAGACAGTCAGCTATACACCTCCAACCATGAAATCTACCGCGGAAGATCGCCCCAAAGTGGAGGCTTCCGAAGCCACGGCCGATGATGATTTCGCAGCTCCTCGATTTGACGTGAGCTAGTTCGGTAGGCTCTACCGCTGGCTGGATGAGCTGATTTCGCGTTCGTGGCAACGTCCTCGAAACACATTCCCTGCCGCCGTTGTTGGCTCAGCAGCTGTTGTTGGCTCAGCAATTTTGCCAGGGCCGCTGCATGAGTGTGACCTTTGGTGTAAAGTGTCACGGGACCGAATCGGATGTCTGGCGAACACAATCCGTATGATTCCATTCCCGCGGTCTGCGATCAGCCGCGAACCAAACGGCAGCGGATGGTGGCCTGCCTTGTTGGTGCTGTGGTAACGTTGTCTGCCGCTCTGACTTTGCTTGCGTTTGCATTCGGGCTGCTCATTTCCGTCGCTGGCCGGTCGATGCCATCGCCACTCCGGTTTTCCGCCGTTCTGTCCAGTCCTCTTGGGCAACGATTTCTCATGGGGACCGTCGTGATATTACCCGCAACAATTTTACTGGGAATCCTTGCCGCGTCTCGCATCGCGCGGGTGCAGCGAGCTGTGCAGGAGACAACACGACGTCGACAGGAACTGCAGCAGCAACTTGAAAATCTGCGGCAGGGCCACGCTGCGGAGTGAATGCCGTCGAACACAAACCGGGATGCAGAACAGACTTTACCGTGAGTGGAAGAAGTGACGGGAAGCGTATGTCGAACACATCGCCGGTGACTCAGTTCTGTGTGACGCTCGACGATATTCAGCGGGCCGAAGAGCTCATTCGTACTTATGTCATTCGAACACCGCTTGTCGACGCGTGGGGTCTGCAGCCTTTGGCGGGATGCCGCCTGCGTTTCAAATGCGAAAACCTGCAACATGGTTATGCGTTTAAGGCTCGCGGTGCCTGCAATGCGGTTTTCAGTCTTTCCGACGAAGAAGCCAGCCGCGGAGTTGTGACGCATTCTTCCGGTAACCATGCTGCGGCGCTGGCTCGAGCAGCAGTTTTGCGTGGAATTGCCGCGCACATTGTGATGCCGAAAAATTCTGCGCGAGTCAAGTTGCAGGCTGTGCGTGCGCTGGGTATCGATCCTATTCTGTGTGAGCCGGACTCCGCATCACGTGAATCCACGGCCGTTCGAGTTCAGCAGGAAACCGGCGCTACTTTGATTCATCCGTTTAATAATCGGCGGGTGATTGCCGGACAGGGAACGGCAGCGTTGGAAATTCTTGAGCAGGCTCCGGATGTGGATACGATCGTCGTTCCGGTTGGAGGCGGCGGACTGTTATCAGGAGTCCTGATCGCCGTCAAAACGCTTCGCCCGGACATCCGTGTCATTGCCGCCGAACCGGCTCTGGCCGACGACGCGTTTCGCAGTCTGAAGTCAGGGAAGATTGAACCGGCCCTGCGGACGGACACGATCGCAGATGGGCTGAGAACGCCGCTCGGGACGCTGACGTTTCCAGTGATTCAGAAACTGGTCGATGAAATCCTGTGTGCCGATGAGCAGGTCATTATTAACGCCACTCGCCTGCTGGCAGAACGCGTCAAACTTATCGCCGAGCCCTCCGGGGCTGTCCCGTTAGCCGTGATGCTGCAACACGCGCCGCAGTTTGCCGGCCGAAATGTCGTGGCTCTCATTTCCGGCGGTAACATGGACACTAATGGTTAAGCATCGGCTGCTTTTCATAGTCGCCTTTTGCTCCGCAAAAGTCGCGTTGATGTTCGCTGCTTTCGCGGCACCAAGGGCGACACTTATTTTCCGCCCGGTGCAGGAATATCAAACGTTAGATGGGCATGCTGGTGGATGTGCCAAAGTGAATTGTCATGGCTGCAGCAGTAGTTGGACGGTGTCAGCAATCACATGGCCGTCTGTGCCGGCGTTGGAAATCGTGATCGTGATTTGATCCCCATTTTTCATTTCAAAGCTGCCCAGCGAGTGAAACACGCCGTCAATCTTTGGGGGCAGCTTCTGGTTGACTGTCTGAGTTGACGATTGGCCGTTCAGCGTGACGGTGACAGGCACATTGGTGGCTCTGTTGGGATTGGCGGAGTAGCTCATTCGCAACGCAAACTGGCCAGTCGATGGCGCCTTGATGGTCCATGTGATGGACTTCTCGCCTTTTTCCAGATCGCTGTCGTGAACGTAATCCACTCCGACATACTTGCCGGCGGATGAACTGCGAGCCCACGCGCCGGTCACCGTTGCCTCTGCGTCATCCAGCACGATTCCCGGCACACTCTTTTTGGAAATGGCTTCCTTGACAGGTATTCCCGGCGGGAGATCCAGCACCTGACTATCTTTCAGCAACTGTTCGCGCAGAGGGCCGAACGGAAGCGTCTGCAGATCGAAGTTCGATTGCATCGCCTGCACAGCAGCAGTAGCGGCGCTCTGTCCAAGAATCATAAAGACAGGTTCCATACGAATGGACCCATAAGCGATATGGGAAGAGGACAGGCAGACGGGCACGGACAGATTCGTCACCTGACCTTTGGCCGGAATGATCGAACGGTAGCTGATCAGATACGGACCACCCGGAGAAACCTGCACATCACCTTCGTTCTGCACGAAGCCATCTTCGGTGACGAACCTGCGAACGTTGTGAGAATCCATGTTGTAGCTGCCGAGCCCTACAGAATCTTCCACAAGTCGAGTACGACGGCAGTCGGCTTCAGTGACCACATAATCACTAACCATACGTCGGGCTTCGCGAATATAGAGCTGATGAGGCCAGTTGCCATTGTCAACAAACTCGTCCGCGGGCAGACCCCATTGGCCCATTTCCTGTCGAATACTTTCAGGAACTCGTGGGTGATTAGCCAGACTCCACATCAGACCTTTTTGATAATCTTCATGGTCAAGAACAATGGCCTCTCGTTCGGCATAGCTGCCATCCGGATATTTGTAGTTTCCGCCGAGATAATCTGTGGAGAAGGCGCAGTTGTTATTGGTGTCAGTTTTTCCATTGGGCATCATGTCAGGCTTCATTGGGAATCGCAGGTCGCCCGCTTCGAAGTTACGAAACAGAAGTTCGTAGCGTTTTTCGTCATAGTTGGCTGGCTTTGGAAATGGCACGCGATTGGATGGTGCATTGCTCATACACATCCGAAAACAGTATGCCTGGACGCGATGAT
>QWOO01000257.1 GCA_003669615.1 Planctomycetota bacterium | reverse complement strand
CTTCACCGCCATCAATGCTGCCCAGATTTCTCCAGGTATTCACGTCCATGTTCTCCGAAAGGAACCGGACGGACCCGTCACACAGCAGCAACTGAACGCCACCGATATGCTGACTGTTGACGGTCGTTGCAATGCGACCGGGCGGGAACATGCACGACCGTCCGTTCGGTGGCAGTACGTGGTTGTATTGATTGGTCGAATGATACTGCTGCAGCCATGGGCCGCCGACATTGGAATAACCCTGCCTTGAAAGATCTGTCACGTCGACCGCATTGCACTGCTGAGTAGCCTCATTGGCATTGTTGGGGTAAGTGCCTGGAGCAAAGGTGTCTGTCTTTGGCGAAGAGATCCCGTTGCTGCCGTCGCTGGTGAGTTTTTCGGCCATGGTGGCGGTGTTGCTCAGGCCGTCGGTGATGTCATTGAAACGGAATCGCTTGTTGTGAAAGATAACACCATTAGTAGCTGGCTGGCCCGCAGCACCGGATGCGTACATGACGATCCCGTTTCCCGCGTTCCAGTAGTAGTTGTTTCGTCCACCAACCGTGGCCGGCAACTTTGTGGGGTCCGAAGGGCAACGAAATGCGGGTAGTTCTGTGGTGCGTGGGAGGTTGTTGTTGACGTGATCGTACGGAACATTGAAATCGACCAGACTGTACAGCGGCGCCTGTTCGATATACGGCAGCAGGCGAGCATGAGCCGACACCGGGGTCACGGTGCCGTTCACATCAGCGATCGGAATGCAGTTGTGTGTGTCGTGGTAGTTATGAATCGCAAGACCCAGCTGCTTGAGGTTGTTCTTGCATTGAGTTCGGCGAGCGGCTTCGCGTGCTTGCTGAACCGCAGGCAACAGCAGAGCGATCAGAATCGCAATGATGGCGATCACCACCAGCAGTTCGATCAACGTGAAGCCACGATGTCGGTATTTGAGAGCTTTCATGGGACATGCCTTGAACAAAAATGAGATGGAAAAAAACCATCGAATTAGAAACTTCAGACGCAATCGCGACTGGGAATAACGCACAGGATTTTTGGGCACTGCAGAACGAGCACTTCGAACGGCGTGATCAAATACAATCACGAGTGAGGCAGCAGACGTTTTGTCGCGGGGGAAGCGAGCAGCAGCTGGCTTTTGAAAGCAAAACTGCGGAGCAGGCAGTGGCGATAATGAGTGTCTCGACAATCTGTGAATCCGCATCAAACTGCGGCAGCACAAACTGTCAAAGCAGAGCTCACTCAGGAAATGAGCGACGGACAGTCGTTCGTCTTAACCGGCCACAATACCGCACGCGACGGTTCGTTCATGGAACGAACGCGTGACTAAGCGGCAGGCGGGCGAAAAATAGAAGAGGGCTCATAGCAGGCACCTCGTTCTGACTGAGGAAACTCGACTTCACCGGAGCCCTGTGAGGCTTGTGAAAGAGTTTCCAGCAAAGCCGCCTGATCGACGTTTCGAATCAGGTTCGTGGGAGCAGCGGGCACAGGAGCGAGAGGCATTCGGCTGCGGGAGCAGTTAGGGCCGTTACATGGACCGACCGGAACTTCCCGTGGTGTCGCATCCGATCGCCCAATCAGCGTGTGGGGCAATTGATCGCTGCCCGACTGTGGTGCGCGGAGGCTGAGTTCTGACGGACCAGCCATTGTATGATGGCTGACCGGTTTGCCATTTCGGAAGAGATAATTTCCGCAGGACGCGACTGCGAAATTCGACATCGACATCGCCACTGCAAAAGTGGACAGCAACATCAACACTTTGCGCAGTCGCAAACCCCAGCCGGGAACGGCTGACATGCATGCTGGCTTTGTGGATGAAGCGGACATTGCGAACCTGAAATCGCCAGGGGTTTGGCTGATGTTATCGACACATGGACGGATATGGATTCCGAACTTCGAGAACATGACCAAAGAAGACTACGTTTCTGGGTGCTGATTTTGCCAGCACAATCTGCCATAAATATTTGGAACGGAGGGAAGTCCGTGGCATCGTGCTGGATTGGGGGCGTGAGAATAAATCTGTTAACGCAAAAAGACCTCTCCGTCTGCTGTTCGGAGAGGTCTTTCGCGTGGCCCTGTAGATCTGTGGAATCGAAAAGGACTTGCCTGTCCCTTATCAGTTCACAGACTTACCATCAAATTTAGACGACGCGTCGGACGTCTTGTTGTTGCTTTTGGTCCCCGGAGATGGGGTTCGATTGGCGGCTGCGGGATTTGACGGAACAGCTCGGCCGCTGTCGGCACCTTTCGCTACCTCTGGATCCGCCTGTTCGGCTTTTGGAGTCCAGTTGGTAACGGCCCATGTTGGGTATTCGTCGGCGACGCTGGACGCCAGGTCCTGCAGCATCTCCATCATCTTCTTGTTGGTCATATCTCGATTTGCAACAACTCGCTGCATCACGAAACGCTTGTTGGTGGGAATGTAAGCGAAGAACTTGCCTTCACCCAGACGGTCATTCGCGGCCAGCAGACGCAGCAATGCCGTACGAGGTACCTCGCTGGAGGTTGTCGGAATCTGGTCCAGCCAGGCCATAATCCAGACGGACTGACCATTGCGACTCAACACCGCAGACATTGAAAACTTCCACTCTTCACCACGGTAGCTGGTCTTGAATGCGAAGTCATAGCGTTGCTCTGTCTTCGTTGGCTTCAGACCGATCGCAGCCAGCATTTCACCCAGTTCAGCTTCAGTGATCTGGCCAGGGAGTGGAGCAGGCTGGACTTCCGGAGCTTCCGCCTTTTCCTGAGTCTTTTCCTGAGCAGACACCGTCGACACACTGCCAAGCAACAGCAGTGCTGGCAGCAGAACAGCACTTAAAGATTTCATCGTTCACTCCCTTGAATTGCTTCGGCAGTTTCTGCCGGATGACATCGGAGAATCTGAATGTCGAATCGCCAGCCTCGTTCCTCAGGCAGGCGAACTGACGGTGTGATTCAGGAAGTGGCAGGTGTGTGACTCAACCGGCTTCCTGTTCTGCCAGATACTTGAGGCAGATTTGTGACCACGTTTCAAATTCGTCCATTTGGCGCACCAATTCTGATGGAGGTGCGAATCCTGCGTTTATCATCGACTTTTCACGGGGCAGAACTTTGGGATACTCTAAATCGAAAATATGAACGATCCCAAGGTGAACTTTTCCAACTTCTGTTTCATCGTCGTTGATCAGGCCGACGCACTCTTCCACCCAGCCAGACTCAATATCGACCTCTTCCTCAATCTCGCGCCGCATACCTTCTAAATAGGGCGAGAGGTGGCTGTTGAGATCAAGTGTCGACACATGGCCGCCGACGCCGACCGACCGCTTTGCATGAAGCCGAGTTTCCCCCTGTGCGGTTCCTCGCTGGTAGTAAAACACCTCACCATTGCAGCGAAACACGCAATACGGGATCAACTGCTTGAACGTTGGATCCTGCTCCATCTCTGGACGAGGCCGGTAACTGGCATACTGCGGATCCAGAATCACTTCCAGATAGCGATCGATGTCGTCGCAAAAGCCCTGAAAGTGGCCGACCTGATGAAAGACGGGAGTGGGGATGACAAGGACGTGTTCAACAGACATTTTAGCAGCTTGCAAGAACGAGTTTTTAAGAGGACAGCAACAGAGTTTACTTCCGTCGATTATGAAAGCTGACTCTCGCCCGGTCAAACATAAGATTCCACCGCTTCGTCTCCAGCTTTTCTGGACGAGCCCCGATGCAAAATCAAAGATCGGCGAGGAGTGACGGCAGAATACGAAAACAGCTCCGAGTTTTTACACTCGGAGCTGCGTCATCTTGTCGATCATGCGGCCTTTACTTGATCACTCCGGCGGCTCGCATTTTGGTAGCATTGCCGGCCTGACCGAACGCGATCATGCGAGCCATCACGACGGCCTTCATGGCTTCGCGAGCTGGCTTCAGATAGTCGCGTGGGTCGAAGGCTCGTGGGTTTTCTGCGAACACTTTTCGGATCGCGCCAGTGATCGCCATGCGGCAGTCCGTGTCGACGTTGATCTTGCGAACGCCGTGCTTGATGCCTCGCTGAATTTCTTCCACTGGCACGCCGTAGGTTTCTTCCATCGTGCCACCGTACTGACGGATGACAGCCTGAAGTTCTTCCGGAACTGAGGAACTGCCATGCATGACCAGGTGCGTGTTTGGCAGGCGACGATGAATCTCTTCAATCAGAGACATCTTCAGAACTTCGCCTGTTGGCTTCGTCTTGAACTTGTAAGCTCCGTGGCTGGTCCCGATGGCCACTGCCAGAGCATCCACTTTGGTTTCTGCGACGAATCGTTCGGCTTCGTCAGGATCTGTCAGGTGAGACGTGTCCATTCCGCCGGTCGATGCGGCATGACCGTCGGTGTCGCCCGGTTCTTTTTCTGTTTCCAGATCATGATGAGCGGCTTCGCCTTTGGCTGGAGCGGCAGGAGCATGGCCGACCTGACCCAGACATCCGATTTCGCCTTCGACTGAAACACCCATCGCGTGTGCGACCTGAACAACTTCACGAGTCACGCCGACGTTGTAGTCGTAGGAGCCCGGAGTCTTGGCGTCTTCCATCAGCGATCCGTCCATCATCACGGACGTAAAACCGTACTTGATCGCGCTGAAGCATGTGGCCGGGCAGTTCCCATGGTCCTGGTGCATCACGACAGGAATCTGCGGATACAGCTCGGACGCCGCCAGCATCAGGTGACGCAGGTAGTTGTCCTGTGAATAGCTGCGGGCACCGCGGGAAGCCTGCACGATCACCGGCGAATCGGTTTCCTTTGCGGCTTCCATGATCGCCTGAATCTGTTCCATGTTGTTGACGTTGAAAGCGCCAACGCCGTAATTGTTTGCAGCCGCGTGATCAAGAACCAAACGCAATGGAACCAAAGGCATTGTGAAACTCCTGACGACAGGCGGCTTAGCTCAAGCTCGCGGTCATCCGAAAAAGTGAACTCGTCCGACGGCGTCTCCCCAACGGAGATGCTTTCAGTGACGATCTGAATTCTTCCTGTGGCGGTGCAGCGGGTCTGGCTCCGCGACCTGCGACAGTCTGAAAGCCCATATCAATCGCGTGGATTCCGCATCTCAACCGCAAAACACAAACACAAGAACCGGTACTCTAACGGTCGACTTACTAGTCGCCAAGCTGTTCCTTTAAGACCGCCGGGGAAACCGCAATTTTGTCGATTCGAGAAATGCGGGCCACGGGAAAGCCGGTTTTGGGCCGCCGGGACGGGTTCATTCGGACGACAAGACCCACGCGTGCCTGGGTGCTCAGGTCCCCATCAGCGTTCTGACGGCGACTCCGATGTCGGACTGACGCATGAGCGATTCACCGACAAGCACCGCGCCGATTCCTTCGCTGCGAAGACGCAGAATGTCGGCGTGCGTTCCGATGCCGCTTTCGCTGACAAGCAGCACATCATCCGGAACCAGCTTCTTCACTGTGAAGGTGTGTTCCAGGGACGTCACGAATGTTCGCAGGTCGCGGTTATTAATGCCCAGCAGTTTTGTGCCGGTCGCCAGCACGCGAGGAACATTTTCCAGATCGTAAAGTTCGATCAGAACGTCCATGCCCAGGCTGCGAGCATACCCGTACAGATCATGCAGCTGTACGTCATCCAGACATTCGGCGATCAGAAGTACGCAGTCAGCTCCGGCGACACGCGCTTCGGCAATCTGGTAACGGTCAATGATGAATTCTTTGCGCATCACGGGAATGCGAACGATCTGGCGGATGTCACGCAGATAATCGAGATGTCCCTGAAAAAAATGTTCGTCTGTCAAAACACTCAGGCAAGTGGCCCCGGCAACTTCATACTGGCGGGCGATCGTGACCGGGTCGAAGTCAGGCCGGATCAGACCCGCTGAAGGCGACGCCTTCTTCACTTCCGCAATCAGGCCGGGGCGATTGGCAGCCAGCAGGGCGGCCAGAAATCCTCGCACGGGTGGCGAAGAGGCCAACCGGCTTTCCAGGACGTTGAATGACACTCGTTCACGCGCAGCGGCAACTTCCCGGCGCTTCTGTTCGAGGATTTCATCTAGAATAGTCGACAAGGCTGATACTCCGCGTTCTGATACCCGGGCGGGATGGTAGAGCCCGGCAGAATGCAGGTCGAGGGTCCACGGGAAATTGCCGGGAAACTTGTGGCGAACGGCAACGAACAGACGTCCTCACTGTGCCTTCCCGAGCTTTTCAGTATGCGGATGCAGAGCTGGATTGGATTTTGTCCCTTTTTTTACTTCCGGATCCGGCTTATTGGTTAGAAGTCGTCGCAATCCTGCGACGGAGTTTATTCTGAAGATCGGTTCTCTATGTTTCTGTTTCATCTGACCACACTGGCTCAGGCTAAGCCACCCGAAGAAGTGACGCCGGGGGCGTTGATTTCGGGAATGCTCGTACTGGCCGTAATGGCTGCCAGTCTGGGAATGATTGTTGCCTGGACTGCCCGAATTCGTGAGACCGGACATGCGTTGCCGGCAGCACAGCGAGGGATTCTTCGAGTTCCACCTGTGTTAACGTTCATTGCCATAGGCCTTTCGCTGCTCATGATTCTCATGATGGGGTTGGTCGCAGTAGAAGACAACTTGATTCCGCCCGTGGCTGTTGCTCCCAAAGGTGCAGCCATGGACGCTGGTTCTGAATCCACACCGAATTCGTCGGAAGTCGTGCAGACCAAGGATACCGCGGAAGATTCGGCAAGTGCGGACGTGGCAGATGGGGCGACTTCCTCTTCTGCCGAGGCTGGACTGTCTGAAGACGATAATACATCTCCGCCCGAGAACGCAGCTGCACAGCCGTCTGTCGAGGCAGGGGAGGGCGACGCTGATTCTGCGATACGAGGCCTGACACCAGAAGACATGCAGCGTGCTTTGGTCCAGACGGTCATCATGGACGTGTTCTTTTTTATTGTCCTGGGGTCTGTTGTATTTGTGGCCAGCAGTCATGGGCGAGTCATGCTTGCGACGGCGGTTCATGGAGCGGCGACCGGCGCGGTTCAAGCCGTGCAACACGCCCGAACCTATGTTTCCAACTCATTATGGCCTGATCTGGACGAAGATCCGTCAAGCACTCCGCCACTGGAAACTTTGTCGCCTGTTTATGTTTCACCCTCGACGACACTCGCACCGCCTGGGGCATCCGATTCTCCTTATGCGCCTCCGAGGGAATCGTTCATGCCGGTATCGGACGAACCCGGTTTACTCAATCTGTCGTCATTCGATGAACCGTTTTCGTGGACGACTGAGCTGCGTTTTGCGGGCGAAGTATTTCTTGCCGCGTATGTGCCAACGGCTGTGCTGCGAATTTTCATTGTGTTGCTGACCGTCGGAATTCTAGGGAAAGAGCCGGAGCAACATCCGTTTCTGGAAATGATGGATTCCGGAGTTGGCAGCGTGGTGCTCATGTTGATCCTGCTGACCGCCGTCTTTTTGGCGCCACTGGTAGAAGAACTGCAGTTTCGCGTGGTGATGCTGGGCGGAATCGCGCAACTTGGGCATCCCATACTCGGCCTGGTGGTGTCTTCGATGCTGTTTGCGTTTGCTCATGGATTTCCGGATTCCCTGGCACTCGTTCCACTCGCCTTTGCTCTGGGATACACCTATCTGCGTCGCCGAAGTTACATCACCGTCATGATGGTTCATTTCCTGTTCAATGGATTCAACATGGTGCTCGCACTGATGGCGATGCTGTAGGCCGATCTGTCCTCAGATCGGCACCTATGCCACGTCCACAAAATCTCGCATGTGCAAAAATCTCAAAGCACCCCGCACCAACGCGTTTTTGTACGGCAACAGTCCCACCTCAAACAGGCGGCATTGGTTGTCGACCTGAGGACAGGTCGACCTACGTGGAATGCAAAACGCGTTTTGCTAAAGTTCGCCGTCCATCGACTGTTTGTGATCCCTACTCCGAAACATCTCCGCCATGACGTCATTTCCACCTGTTGAAGATCAGCTTCGAATTATCACTCGCGGTATCGAAAAGATTGTGCCGCAGGACGAACTGCGCAAGAAGCTGCAGCACAGCAGAGACACGGGCACGCCGCTGCGAATCAAATACGGCATCGACCCGACCGGCATTGATGTTCATCTGGGCCATACGGTTCCGCTGCGAAAGATGCGACAGTTTCAGGATCTCGGGCATCAGGCCGTGATCATCATCGGAAATTACACGGCTCTCGTGGGTGACCCAAGCGGCCGCGATGAAGCTCGCAGCAAACGACTGACAGAAGCCGAAGTCGAGATCAACGCCAAAACCTATCTGGAACAGGTGGGCAAAGTTGTCGACATGTCCCGCGCGGAAGTGCATCGCAACGGCGACTGGTTCGGCAAAATGTCGTTTGCTCATGTGCTGTCGCTGTGTGGACGAGTCACGATTGCTCAACTGCTGACACGCGACGATTTCGCTAAACGTTACCAAGCCGAGAAACCGATTTTCCTGCACGAATGTTTGTACCCAGTCATGCAGGCGTGGGACAGTGTCGAAATCAAATCGGATGTGGAACTGGGTGGCACCGAACAGCTTTACAGTTTCATGCTGGCCCGCGACCTGCAGGCTCAGGAAAATCTGAATCAACAGATTGCCGTGATGTCGCCGATTCTGGTCGGGCTTGATGGCATTCGCCGCATGGGCAAGAGCCTTGGCAATTACATCGGCATCAGCGAATCGCCGTACGACATGATGAAGAAGTTCATGCAGTTGCCGGACGGCGTGATGAAAATGTACTTCGAATTGCTGACCGAAGTGCCTCTGGATGAAGTCGATCGCCTGCTGGCCGGACACCTGAAGGAAGCCAAGGTCACTTTGGCAAAGCTTGTGATTGCTCAGTATCACTCAGCCGCAGACGGTGACGCCGCCGCCGCGCGATGGCAGGCAGAAATCGGAGGCGAAGCGCTGCCGACCGACATCCCGGACGTCAGCCTGGATTCGTCATTGCTGACCAACGGCACAATGACGGCGGTCAAGCTTCTGACAACTCTGAATCTGTGTCCGAGCGGCGGTGAAGCCAAGCGTTTGATTCAGGGCGGCGGGGCAAAACTGGGCGAGGACAAGTCGACCATCACATCGCACGATCAGCAGATCCCGATCACGGACGGGCTACTGGTCTGGGCGGGCAAGAAGAAATACTGTCGAGTGAAATTAAGTTGACAATGGTCAGGACGCAATGCTGAAAACACTGATTTTCATCCGCTGGGCCGACCCGCGTTATCATCGCCAGTTTGTGATGAATCAGGCCGGCCTTCAAGCGAGTGTTGGCCGGTGGTCGTAAATGTGTTTTGGCTTCTGCTGTCTCGCGCAGGGGAGGATCGCGATGTTCGTTCACCAGCATGTTCTGCGGTATCTGCTGCGTCCCGAGCACTATTGCACTCAGCGGCAACATGATCTGGAACTTGAGCAGCTCTTCCTGCCGGCATGGCATTTCATTGCGGCGAAGTCTGAGCTTTCAGGGGATGGCGATTTTCTGACCCTCGAGCTTTTCGGCCGTCCTCTGCTTCTGCGAAATTCGGGCGGACGTTTTTTGGCATTCGAAAACATCTGTTCGCATCGTCACTGTCTGCTGACGGATGCTGCGGCCGGTCATCAGCCAAAGTTGCGGTGCCAGTACCACGGCTGGGAGTTTGATGACGACGGGCGAACGGCAAAAATCCCTGAGGCCAAATGCTTTCGGCCCTGGGATCGTGACAATTCTCGTCTGAATTCTTTTCGAGTCGAAGCGTGTGGTGACTTGCTGTTCGTCTGCATGGACTCCTCAACGCCCCCGCTTCGTGAATGGCTGAGTCCATTCTTTGAGGAAACGGAACGGGCTTTTGCTGCTCCGATGTGGAAGATGACACACGTCTGGGAATACGACTGCGAATCCAACTGGAAGGTGCCTGTTGAGAATACTCTGGAGTCGTATCATGTGACGGCGCTGCATCAGAAATTCTTTGGTGACCAGTTGCCGGCGGAGAAGAATATGACTCACTTGCTGCACCATCGATACACTGGCCTGAACTTTGATGCCAATTCCAGAATGGAGAAGCTGCAGGCGCGTTTGAAGCAATGGCTGGGTGGAAAGCCTGAATTTCAGTATCTGCATCGACACATTCACCCGAATACGGTTCTGGTCTCCACGGACACGATCAACTATGTTTTGATGTATGTACCCACGTCGCCCACCACAGTCCGTATTCGGATGCGATTCTTTGCCGTTAGAGGAACTCGGCGCGGACCGCTCGCCAGTCTGATTGCCTGGCTGGCCTGGCGATTTGCAAAAGCCAAGACGCTGCAGGTTCACAACGAAGATCTGGATATTTACGCTTCTCAGCAGAAGGGTCTGGAACGCAGCCGTCATCCGGGCGTCATTGGTTCTCGTGAAGAACGAATTTATGCGTTTCAGAAGTACATCATGGATGCCCTTGGCCTGACACCATCACCTGATCCAGCAAACCCCGCTGCTCAAAGAGTCGTTTCATGAAACTGCCGCCGGGAGTTCTAAAATACCTGATCATAGGCCAGACGATCATCCCGATCTTCTTCAATTTCACCATCCCGCTGACCCTGGGCCTGATCACGTTCTGGAATCAGCCGACCGTTGTTACATGGGCACTGGATAAAGGCGCCGTCGCGGACTTCATTGGTACCTGCTATCTGCTGCCGGCCATCACCTGCCTCATCGCCACTCCGATCGTGCGCAGTCAAGTGGCCAGCGGTGTGGTCAGTCAAGTGCCAGTCGAACATCTTCCGCGACTGCTTCTATTTTACCAGGGCGGCCTGATTTGGCGCGCCACGAAATGGGGACTCACGGGACTCACACTCCTTTCCGCCCCTGTGTTTTTCACCTTCACGCTGCTCGCCGATGAAACGATTCCCACTGTGACGTTCCTCGTCGTAAAAATCCTGTTCGCCGTTTTTTTCGGCTGTGTGGTCACGCCACTCATT
>QWOO01000205.1 GCA_003669615.1 Planctomycetota bacterium | reverse complement strand
TAAAGTCATACGCGGAAAGAATGACTTCGTCGCGCGGACCGACAGGAACGGATCGCAGAGCCAGTTCGACGGCTGCCGTCCCGCTGCTGCAGAGAACAGCGTGCTCGACCTGATGAAAATCTCGCAGAGCCGATTGCAGTCGGTCACAATGAGGACCGTGGTAGCGTCCCCACGAGCCATCCTGCAGCATCGAAAGAAACACATCCCGGATAGAATCGTCAGTGATGGGCCAGAGTTCAGCAGTGTCCGGAGTTTTGTTGCTCATCGATGCATCCACAGCTCGACTACTCCTGCGTTCGATGAGAACTTCCGGCTTTACTGAGATAAAACGCCACGGTCACACAGGCGAAAACGCACGCGACGCCGACGAACATCCATGGATAAGCATTGGGTGTCAGCGGCTTGACGGAACGCAGGAAGATACCAACAACAGGTGCCGAGATAAACGTTCCGACATCGAACATTGCGAGGATCAGTGACGTAGCGACGCCCAGATAGCGACGAGGAAAAACGGCGGTTCCGGCCGACATAATGGACGGGAACAGCAGAGCGTGCGCGACTCCTGCGATAGTCGCAGGCAGGGCGAGGTGCCACATGGACGAGACCAGCGGATACAGCAAAAAGCTGATTGTCAGCAGGATCAGACCCACAACAATCCATGGCCGATTGCCAAACCGCTCAAACAGGGAACGAGAAGCCATGCGAGCCCCGAATCCCGTCACGGCATAGACCACGAAGAACAGGCCGACGCTGGAAATATTGAGTTCGAAAGCAAATGGACGAAGGAACGTTGCGGGGATCGCAAATCCCGCTCCCATCATCGCGGCCGCTACGGAGATCATCATCGGATGATACTGGCGGACAACAAACAACAAGGAGGGCCGTTCCAAACGCGCGGGCGGAGCGGCGCCCTGAATGGCGAACCATGTCGCGATCCCTGATGCGGTCGCCAGAATTGTCGCGATCCAGAACATCCACCAGATCATCTGATCGGCGGAAAGATTGCTGTTGCCCAGCCAGTCGCTGATCAGCGGGCCAACCATCAGGCCAAGAAATCCCGACGTCCCCAGAGCCCCGACAACTTCCGCCATGCGCTTTGCCGGAACCTGCAAAGAAACGTAGGTGATGGAAGCGCCAAAGATGCCGGCCAAACTGGCCTGCATCAAAGTTCGCACTAGAAAAATAGCCGGGCTGCAGGCCGAAGTCACGAAAAGATGCAGCAGCAGACTGACCGAATAAGCCACCACTGACCAGAACCAGATGCGAGCTGCACCATAGCGATCAATGGCTTCACCCTGCGCCAGTCGAATCGCGATGCTGCCCAGCATGCCGGCACCCACGATCAACCCGAGTTGCTGCTCATCGCCGCCGAGCGCTTCAACGTAGTCGGAATAACGGACCATCATCCCGTTGGCCAGGGTCGTCAGGCCGTTCGATAAATACGTCAGCCAAAAAGCGCGATCGTATCCCGATGACAAAACCGGTGCGGGCGACGGTCTGTCCGCATCCGCCTGCAGACCGGATGCAGTTGGCGGATGTTCGGGTGATAAATCATGCGAAGGCAGAGTCAATTCAAGGGCTCATTCTGAAAGCGCTGCCGAAGACAAGCAGCTTGACTCGATGCCAGTGTTCAACGCGGCAAAATGAAATCATGAAGTGCTCGACATCGATGATGTCGAGCACTTCTGAGAGAACCGAAGATGCCGCTTCAGGATTGCCGTCGATCAGATCTCGTAATCTTCTTCACCTTCAACTTTGGCACCGAAGGTTGCTCGCAAAGCATCAGCCTGTGCCTTAATCGTCGCGTCCGGACCGGTCAGTTTCAGGAAGTAAACATCCTTGCCTTTGACCTGATAAATCACGCCCAGCATGCGATAGCCCTTCACTGGTGATGTCTTCCGCAAAATTGGAGGCCCGCTGGACTTCTGGTAAATGCCGGAAATGTCGGCGATGTGGTACGTGTTTTCGCCGGCCTTGCCCTTTTTGATTGTGACTTCGCGACCTTCTGCATCGAACTGCCCGACCCAGCGTTCCAGATTAGCCGCAACGCCACCGCCGTCGCGGCCGAAGGTGGAAATTGCCAGTTCACCTTTGTCTTTGTCGCCCTCGGCCGCGGGGATGACATAAGTGGCGAGTCGCATGTTGTTGACCGTGTCGGAAGTTTCCCAGTCCTTTGGCAGATTCAGGACAAGGTCCTTCAGCTTGACTTCAACGGTTTCCACTGCCTTCGGCGCT
Organism: Planctomycetota bacterium; assembly: GCA_003669615.1. Lineage (GTDB taxonomy): Bacteria > Planctomycetota > Planctomycetia > Planctomycetales > Planctomycetaceae > SXXK01. The sequence continues at coordinate 8,706 of QWOO01000205.1, read as the reverse complement.
TCGTCGGCCTGCAGAAATGAGATTGAGACAGCTGCGGCCGCGCACAGACAGATTGAAAACCAGGGACGAACGACCATTGCAGAGAACTCCTTAGACTCAGGCAGTTAGTTGACGGTGTCCCGGAAGAGAAGATCTTCGGGATCACATTTTTTCTGCCCCATTGTTTGCCGAAACAGCCTCAGTTTCAATCCAGCTCGGGCACGGATTCATTATTGGCGGATGTGCAGGCTGAAAAGAAGTTAGTGAACAGCCGCCAGCTGGCAGAGAATTCTGGCCGACTCTTCGGCCGCGTTTGGATGGGCGAAACTGCGAATTTCCTCGCTGAAATGCTGCCGCAGCTGCGATTGGCTGGCGAGGGAATTCAGGTGTCGGCGAAGTTGCAGGCCAGCATCGTCAGAAGTTTCCATGATTAGAGCCGAGGCACCTTTTTCTTCCAGTCGCTGAGCATTTGCCAGCTGATGATTCTGCGAGGAAGTGCTCAGTGGAATCAGAATGCACGGAGCGCCGGCGCAGGCCAGCTCCTGCAAAGTCCCTGCGCCGGCTCGACTGACGACCAGAGTGGCAGTGGCCAGCATTTCTGGCAAATCGGGAATGAAACTCAGCACCGTTGCTGTGCGTCCACGTCGTGCGTATTCGGCTGACACCTGCTGAACCTGAGGCTCACCTGTCTGATGAATGATCTGCCAATCAGACGGAATACAATGCTCATCCGCCAGTGCTTCCAGAACCAGCCTGTTAACAGACGCGGAACCCTGGCTGCCCCCTAGAATCAAAAGGCGGCAGCGGCCGGAAAATTTTGGCATCGCTTGTGACAGTCGTGCGATCTCGGGACGGACGGGCGTGCCAGTAACAACCAGCGGGCTGGGCCAGCGGCGCGATGTCTGCGTATTAAACGGCATGCCAGCCAGGGTTACGGCCGCGCGTTTGGCCAGTAGATGATTGGCCTTCCCGGGGATCGTATTCTGTTCCATCAGCGCGAGAGGAATTCTCAGATGACTGGCAGCAATCATTCCCGGAACACTGGCGGAAGCGCCAAGCCCAACCGCCACATGAGGCTTGAACATGGCGAGACTTTTTTTTGCGGTACGATAGGCGGACAGCCATTCAGGAATCAGTGCGATGCGATAGAAGAACGCCTGATGGCCGGCCATGCGGACATAAGGATCAACCACCATCGATCCGGCTGGCCACTTTGGTGTCGCGAGAATCTGCTGATCCACAGGCCGACGGCTGCACAGAAACAGAAACTTCGCAGACGGATAAAGCTGGCGAATGGCATTGCCCACGGCGATCGCGGGAAAAAGGTGGCCGCCGGATCCACCGCCAATAAACGCCATCCGCAGTTCGGACGACGAAGGTTCATCAGATTTCACAGTACTCACTGACTCCATCCGCAGAGACGACAAGCAACCGTCGTGTCAGCGGGTGATGCATTGTGGCAAAATCCTCATTCACGCGAACTCGCACCTGCTCAATCAGAGCACGATCCTTCATCGTGACGGCCACGAAGAAGTCTCGATTCGGCACACCTACGATGAGTTCAGGACCGAACATTTCGCGCAGTCGGCCGTGAAACTTCGGGTCCAGAATGCGGGACGAATTGTAGGCGTCGGCTTTAACCGGCATCAGCATCCCCGGGTCTGATTCATCACCGACCATCGTCACTTCCAGAGGATTCTCTGAGGCATACTGCTGAAGATTGTGAATCGCCAGGTCGTGCAGTTCATCCAGCGATAATTGCCAGTTCTCCAGCATGGACTGGTGGATGTATCGATAAGACGCATCTTCGTCCATGACATAACCCACCGACAATCCGCCGACCCACGGCATGCGGACGCGCTCATCGATACGGGTGTCATCGTCGGCCGACAACATGGGAAGAATACTGTCGCGGATTTCTGCCAGACCAGGCACCAGCTGCTCCGGGCTCAACTCCTGAAGCCGAACCATGGTCGTCAGTGCCGGCAAGACAATTCGGCGAAAGCTATCGGGCTGCTGCAAATACATGCGATAAAAATTGGAAAGACTGATCTCCGAGTGCCCCAGTTTGAGCGAGAAGCCACGCGACGCAGCTGCTTGAAGCAAAGGAAATCGCTGTCTCGCGAGTTCGATCACTTGCTTCAGGAACATATCAGGCGGCCAGGCGGGATGGTCGGCGATCTCCAGTGTTCCAAGAATTCGTTCACACAGCATGACGAAACCCGGGTTGAGAAAGTCACTTTCTGCCGACTGCACAGTCGCGACGATGGTCAGGCGACCGTGGCGAATCGTCCAGAGGCGCCACTGATATCGCGGTTTCCGCTTGAAAACTCTGGCAAGCCAGCAGCCAGCGGCGGCACGGCGGGAAATGCCGCTCCAGACTTCATTCGCCGAGGCCATTTTAAGAGAAGGTTCCGGACGGAGCTCGGCAACCTGAGGAAACAGAACCGTCAAATCGGGGGATGGGCGTCGCGTCGCGTCGGACTCCGCATCATCCCACCACGTGACCATTGACAGCATAGTCGGTTCGAATTGTTCGTTTTCTGTCGATCCCGTAGTGTGTGCCGCTGAGCCCTCCAGCGCCCGCAGACGCAGCTCGATCAGCGTCTGATTCTGGCGGACATCCACGGCATCCGGACAACGGAACGTGAACCAATTGGCCGGGCCGCGACACAGCCGCCATGAATGGTCGCCGCTACTCGTATTGTCAAAAGACGTCATCTTGCGACTCCTGCTGTACCGCGGAACTCCGCTGAATTCTATACAAGACCAGTACAGGACAGCAATCTTTGCGCCTTGAGACACGGCCACGGATTAAAGGAAAAGACGAAGTCGGAAAAATTAGCACACACGTCAGGTGCTGTGGCAACTATGCAAATGAGGGCCGATGTGAAGGCGGCGATGGCATCAGTCTAATCCGTGAAACTCACGACGAAAGCCGGCTTCGTGTGTTGACCGGTGAGCTGTCTGAGTGAGGCAGAGTGAAAAATCTATAAGCATTGGCAGGAATGAAACGGTCCGTCAGCGGCGGGAACTGCTGATTGGGCAGGCTGCGGCGGTCAATAGTGTTCCTGGCTGGCGGAAAAGCGTCTCGAGCCTTCCTGCCTTCGAGAAAAGAAACTCGTGTACTTTTGGCCGCCTTGCCAGTCCGAAAGAGGAGAGACAGAATCAAGCTGCAACCTCAACGGGTTGTCTTTACTAAATCTCGATCACCGAAGAAGTTGTGTTCCGTTGCCATCTACGGCGACGGAGCTCACTAAATCCTTTCTGACGGCTGGCAGGGTTGAATGACAGATCCAAAGCCCTCAACGAACGATATCCTTTCGAAAATTCGTGCTAAGAACGCGGCAGCCGCAACGCCGGCGGAATCGGCTCCGGCTGATTCCCCATCTCCAGTAGAGCCGCAAACGCCGGCTGCTCCGGCGGCCGCTCCCAAGGGCACAAGTGACATTCTGGCTGCGGCCCGTGCTGCTGCAAAGCCAGCGGACGCTCCCAAGGGCACGGCCGATATTCTGGCTTCAATCAAAAAGCCGGCTGCTGCCGCTCCCGCCGCAGGTGGTGCTGCTCCCAAAAGTCCTGCGGATATCATGGCGGCGATTCGTGCCAAAGCCGGTACGGCTCCCGCTGCAGAAGCTGGCGCTGCGGCTCCAGTGAAGGCGGCTCCGGCTGCTGAGAAAGTTGCAGCTGCAGTTACTCCGGGGATGTCTGCTGCGGAGATGATCCGAGCGGCTCGGTCTGCATCCGATGGTGTTCCGACTCCGCCGAAGGTTGCGTTGCCGTCGAAGCCGCTGGCCGGCAAGGCTCCAGCTGTGGCGTCAAAGGCCGCTGCTGCGGATGTGACTCGACGCTCTGCACTGGGGGATGTTGTGGCACTTCTGTTATCACCAGTGGTGATTGCATGGGGCGCTTTTCTGACATCACTGACGGCTTCCGGGCTGGCGGTTGCTCGGTTCATGATGCCGAACGTGCTGGTTGAGCCGCCGACAAAATTCAAAATTGGTCCTCCTAACGATTATGCACCCGGAACCGTGTCCACAAAGTGGCAGGCTCAGTTCAACGTCTGGGTGGTGAATGGTGAGGTTGACGGTGCTCAAATGATTTATGCGTTGAGCACTGTTTGTACGCATCTGGGTTGCACACCAAACTGGCTCGAGGGCGAGCAGAAGTTCAAGTGCCCGTGCCATGGTTCGGGTTTCTATAAGAATGGTGTGAACTTTGAAGGTCCGGCTCCGCGTCCGCTGGAGCGTGTAGGTATTCGGCTGGCAGAAGACGGCATGCTGGAAGTTGATAAGAGCGTCAAGTTCCAGAAAGAGCTTGGTCAGTGGTCTAATCCTTCGTGCTTCGTCGGTGTGGCTTAGTCAGTGCATCTCGGCTGATTGCTGGTGGTTGATGGGGCGAGTGTTATTCGCCCTGGCGGTTTTGGTTTCGTTCTTGGCTGCCGTGAGTCACTTGTTGAATCGCGGCTTCGTCTGAGGATCTGAAGGTGTCTGTCGGCGATTACATTCGTAACTCACAGATCTGGAAGAGTGTTTTTAGGCATCCTGCGCCGACCGATCGTCGAAATCGTGTCGTCGTAATGCTGACGAACTTCTTTCTTCACTTGCATCCAGTCTCCATTAAGCAGCAGGGGATCGCGCTTTCATACACCTGGTGTATGGGCGGGATTACTTTCTTTCTGTTTCTGGTGGAAACCATCACTGGCGTGCTGCTGATGTTTTATTACCGGCCAACGCTCGAGTGGGCGTTTTACGACATCCAGGCTCTGCGCGATGTGCAGACGCTTGGGATCATGCGTGAGATTCATCGATGGGCTGCCCACGCGATGGTGATCACTGTTTGGTTACACATGTACCGAGTATTTCTGACTGGTAGCTACAAGCCTCCACGCGAGTTCAACTGGGTCATCGGTGTACTGCTGTTGGTGTTGACTCTATTATTGTCTTTCACGGGCTATCTTTTGCCCTGGGACCAACTTGCGATCTGGGCGATCACCGTAGGCTCGAACATGGCGAAGGCCACCCCTGGGCTTGGAACTGAAGGTCCGGGTTTTCAGCTGTTCAACACGAGCGGCTATGAGTTGATCACAAATGCTTCCGACGCAAAGTTTCTGCTTCTGGGAGGCCGCTTTGTGGGCGAGGCCACGCTGAATCGCTTTTACATCCTCCACTGTGTTGCGATTCCGCTGGTCGTGAGTGGTCTCATTGCCATTCACTTCTGGCGTGTGCGTAAAGATGGTGGCATCAGCCAGCCACTCTAGGCTACATGCTCGCTGTGCGAGCTAAATGTGTCGTCTGTTGTTCATGGGAATGGTGTATTTCTCGCCGGGCATAGTCAATGTTGAATTCTCATCCCGATCTCACACCCAGCGTACTGATCGGCCTTGGCTGGTTTTATCTGCTGGTGTTCCTAATGAACCTCCTTTGGACTGTTCGCAGTTACAAACACGAGGGTGAGTTCAAAAACGGTGTGCCGAAGGCATCCATCTGGGCTGTGTACAGCTCCATTTTGATGATGCTTTCGTTCTACCACTTTACTTACCCGGTAGAAGGCTTTCTTGTCTCCATGCCAAGTGGGTTCAAGGACGTGTTCGATGCATGGTTCTCGAATCCCGTTCTTTTCTTCTTCCTCTCGATTGCTGGCCTGGTCTTTATGATTCAGGCACGAGAGTGGTGGATAAAGCCCACCGTGTCATGGGTACTGCTGAATCTGTCTTTGATATTCATGGGACTAAGTCTCACTGACTATGACTTTCGACAGATCGTCGGTAAGCCAGACAATGTGCCGATCGTGGCGATGCTGTTCATCGTGGCTTTCTTCACGTGGATCTACTTCACTCGTGCAGTTGACAACGATCGTCGCATAACGCAGGGACGGCCACTGTTCGAGCAGGAGAATAATGACAAGGTTCTGGTGTGGCCTGACCTGGTTTACACAGAACTGATTTGCATGGTTGTTTTGACAGCCGTACTGATTTTCTGGGGGATCGCTCTGAAGGCTCCTCTGGAAGAACCCGGTTCATCTGTGAAAACACCAAATCCATCAAAGGCTCCCTGGTATTTCCTCGGTCTGCAGGAAATGTTGGTTTACTTTGACCCGTGGTTAGCGGGTGTAGTATTGCCGAGCATTATTCTTGGTGGGTTGATGGCGGTTCCTTATATCGACTTCAACAAGCTGGGTAACGGTTACTACACGTTTAAGCAGCGTTCATTTGCGGTCACTACCTTCCTGTTCGGGTTCCTGCCGTTGTGGGTTGCGTTGATTGTTCTTGGAACATTCCTTCGAGGTCCGAACTGGAACTTCTTCGGAATCTACGAATATTGGGATGTGCATAAGGTAGAAGCGGCGAACAACGTAAACCTCAGCGAATTCTTCTGGAACGGGCTTGGGCTCGGTATTCCAAAGGGATCAACGGTGAGTCAGATCCTGTTGCGTGAGTCGCCCGGTATTCTGCTGACGCTGGGTTACTTTGCACTGCTGCCACCGATTCTGGGGCTGACGGTACTTCGCAAGTACTTTGTGCGAATGGGTGTTATGCGGTTCCTCGTCTTTTCAAATCTCATCCTTTGGATGGCGATTCTACCAATCAAGATGTTGCTTCGATGGGCGTTTGCTTTGAAGTACATCGTCGGTATACCTGAATACTTCTTCAATATCTGACACTGGTCTGTTCCAGTGTTGGGTTTCCGGTTTCTGAAACCACTGAGGACGGGCAGAAGGCCCAGCCAAAGTCTCATGCCAGCAACTGATAATTTCCGTTGGAATCAGAAGACACTTAACGTCGTCTTCGCCGCGAGTTCCGTTTTTCTTCTTGCCTCTGTCATCGTCATGATGAAGCAGGATCAGGCAGACGAGTGGAAGGTCTATCAACGGACCAACTTCGAGCTTGATGCAACAGTACGCAGAGCGGATCTCGCATCGATCGAATCCGCCGAGTACAAAACGCAAGTTGAGGAACTTGATAAGAAGGTCGCGGAGGCTGCTGCGGATTTGGAGGCTACGAAGGCCAAAAATCCGGAGCTTTTTTCAGGTCAGGAAGCCCTGCAGCGGAAGGTCGACAAACTCGAAATCGATCTGAAATTCAAAAACTCCGATCGAGATGAGGCACGTGCTCAATACGATCTGGCGGTTCGTGATGCGCTGTCTGAAGTTGACATGAACGCTCGCTTTAAGCTGTTTCAAGACAAGCAGGCGTTGTGTAATTCCACAAAGGTAGAGCTGGATGCTGCCAAGGATCTGTTGGCCGCCCGAACCGTCGAAGTTAAAGCTGTCACTGCCGATTACGATGGGCTTGTCGCGGCTCGCGAGAAGCTGAGTTTCGAGACTGAGCGTGTGCGAGCGGCGGTAGAAAAGATCGAGCCTTCTAATCTCGTTTCCAGCTGGAAGCGGGCAATGATGGAACTGCCAATTATTGATGGCTTTAACTCCCACCTGCGTATCGTGCAGGACTGGATGCCCAAGCTGAAGCAGACGCTCGGCATGGCGGAGATTGCTCGCTTTGATCGTTGTCGCTCATGCCATCAGAACATTGACAAGACTTCCGGCAACGGCGGCCCTGCTTTCCCGGCAGGTCATCCAACTTCCGATGATATCGCGGGATGGGTTTCGCAGAAGAAGTTCCCTCAGCCTTATTCAACCCACCCAAATACTGATTTGTACTGCACTGCTTCAAGCCCGCATCCAGTGGCCAAATTTGGTTGCACCATCTGTCACGACGGCCAGGGCTCGGGAACAAGTTTCGGCAATGCTGAACACACTCCGAACGACCCTCAGATTTCACACGAGTGGCATGGTGAGTACGGGTTCCACCCGAATCACTTTTGGGAGTATCCGATGCAGCCATCTCGCTTCGCCGAATCGACATGTATCAAGTGCCACCACTCGGTCACAGAACTGGGTGTGAATCCAAAATTTGGTGCGTCAGCTCCAAAGGTGTTTCAGGGATATCAGCTGATTCAGAAATACGGTTGCTACGGCTGCCACGAGATGTATGGATTCGATGGCGGCGTGTCCATTGGACCTGATATGCGACTTGAACCACAGACGGAAGCCGAAGCAACGCGGATCGCTGCTGATCCAACGCAGGTGGCTGGCAAGTTGAGGAAAGTTGGGCCAAGTCTTCGACACATAGCGACGAAGACGACAGAAAGCTTCATTCAGTACTGGACGGAGATCCCACAGAGATTCCGTCCGTCGACAAAAATGCCCCAGTTCTTTGCTTTGTCGGAACATCTGTCCGAGGCGGATGCTGCTCACACGAAGGAGTTCGAGGCAGCTGAACTGGCTGGGATTTCCAAGGTTCTTCTGGGCACATCTGAGCCTATGGACCTGCTGTCCCCGAAAGACGACTATGTGGCTGATGTTGAACGTGGAAAGCGTCTGTTTTCCGAACGAGGTTGTATGTCGTGCCATCAGCACGGTGCAGTTCCGGGCGGTACCTCAGACTTTGGACCGAACATCTCCGACATTCACCAGAAGGTTCTGCGCAACTCGGACGACGTTGCATTCAGTGACTGGTTATACACCTGGATCCGCGAGCCAGAGCGCTATCACAAGCGTACGAAGATGCCGAATCTCTATCTGGACTCTTACCTGGACAACGATGGCACAACCGTTATCGATCCAGCGGCAGACATCACTGCGTTCCTGTTGAGTCAGGGGCCGGTGACTGAGTTTCCGTCGGTGACTGTGAAAGATGAAGAACTCGACAACCTTGTGGCTCTGTATTTG